>CAYRJP010000017.1:16731-20340 GCA_964424425.1 uncultured Bacteroidales bacterium
TTGAGAACATTAAGCAGGGTTGATTTTCCTACTCCGCTACCACCCATTATTCCGATAAGTTCACCGCCTTTTTGTGAGAAATTAAACTTATGAATTCCGTTTTTACTGTTTTTAAATCTGAATTCAACATCTTTTGCAGTAAAAACAACCTTATTTTCACTAAATGAATCAATAAACTTGGCAACAATATCGCTGTAATAAATATTTCCGATTTTAGAACTTCGTATTGCCGAACCTTTAGGCAACATATAAGTTCTGTTGAGCAATATACTATGACCATTCAAATATAAATCTGTTTCACCCACATATCTGAAAGCATACATTTTAATTGACGGCAGATACAATACAAGTATTCTTCCTTCGAGATTATTATATTTTATATGTTTAAAACCGGGTAATGGTGACGAATCGTGTTGGTCTAAAATTAAAGCATTCTCTTTATAAGGTATTTTTTCTATTGACGATTCTAATGTAAAAGCATGGCAATTAAAATATTCGTCTTCAGGAATATTAAAAATATCGGATACTGTTTTAACAAAATCAAGGTCTTTTTCGGTAATTTCTTCGCCGTAACTGATAAATTCAAGTAATTGTAATAATACCAATATTTTCTGGTCTTGCTGTAATTCGGAATTTATCTGTTCGCAAATACGCAAAACTTTTACAGAGTTTGACGATGTTCGTTTTCTTACTTTTGTGCCGTCCTTCTTTTTTATGTCACCATGATATTTGTTGACATATTCGTTAAATGACTCTATATATTCATGAACCTGTTCGCTGTTTAGTTGCATTCTTAAATACGACTCAACAATAGAACGCGACTTTTCCGAAACTCCTTCCACATCAACATTTGCTATTATTGCAAACAGTCTCATTAAGGCTTTTAGTATCGATTCATTCATAATTACAGGTTTTTAGTTGAATTCAATAAAGTTATTAAAAATAATCAATTTATTTAATAGTTTTTAAAATCCGTTAATAAACATATATTTGAAGCAATCTTTTTTACAACATATATTATGTTAAAAAACGTTGCTTTTTTAGAATTAGGCGGAAACATGGGAAAGCGTAAAGAATTAATAGACAAAGCAATTGGTGCTTTAAGTCGAGAATGTTCTATTGTTACTCAATCGTCAATTTATGAAACTGCTCCTTGGGGATTTACCGCCGAGAATAATTTTTATAATCAAGTTATAAAAATAGAAACAAATTTAAGTGCTTTTCAACTTTTAAAATTGACACAAAATATTGAAACCAAGTTAGGAAGAATACGAACTGATACAAGGTATATCTCTCGAACAATGGACATTGATATTCTTTTTTTTAATAAAGAAATTATTGATAATAAAGAACTTACCATCCCTCATCCGCAAATACATAATCGTAAATTTGTTTTAGTTCCTTTACACGAAATAGCACCTGATTTTATTCATCCGAAAAGGAAAATTACTATCACCGAAATGCTAAACCGATGTACTGATACTTCAGAGTGTAAAAAGATAAATTTTTAAAATTTTACTCTTTTATTCCGAAAGCCAAATCTCCTGCATCACCAAGCCCGGGGACAATATAAGATTTTACCGTAAGTTCATCGTCGATAGCTCCTGTCCAAAATGTTATATTTTTATTTACCAAATTCTTTTGTAAAAAATCTATTCCTTCTTTACTGGCAATCAGTGAAACTATATGTGTATGACTAGGTATTCCTTTATTTATCAATGCTTTATAAGCCAATAACATGGAAGCTCCCGTTGCCAACATGGGGTCACACAATATTAAATCTTTACCTTCAATTGACGGGCCTGATATATGTTCAAATTTTATATCAAAAGAACCGTCTTTGTCGTATTTTCGATATGATGTTATAAATGAATTTTCGGCTTTATCAAAAAAATTAAGAAACCCCTGATGCATTGGTAATCCGGCTCTTAAAATACTTGCAATAACCGGTTGGTGTTTCAATATCGGAACTTCTGCTATCCCAAGCGGGGTTTGTATTTTTTCGGTAACATATTCTAACTTTTTACTCACTTCGTAAGCAAAAATCTCACCTGTGCGTTCCATGTTTTTTCTAAAACGCATACTGTCAAGTTGTATATTTTGATCTCGTATCTCTGCAAGAAATTGAGTAAACAGTGAGCCTGAAATTCCAATGTTTTTAACCATTTTAATTTTATTTATTGATATGTAAAGGTGCAAAAAAATATTAGTGAAACCAAGAAAACACAAATATCAAAGTAGTCCTTTATCGTTAAAACTGTAATATTTTTTATCGCCGATAATAACATGGTCAAGTATCGCAATATCAACCAATTCAGATGCTTGCTTTATTTTTTCTGTGAGTTTTTTATCCTCCTCACTGGGATTTGTGTTTCCCGACGGATGATTATGAACAAGAACAATGCTTGATGCAAGTTTTTCGATAGCATGCTTTAAGATTATTCTTATATCAACAATAGTTCCCGAAACTCCACCCATGCTTATTTTTTGTTTGTCAATAACTTTATTTGCTCTGCTTAAATACAATATCCAAAACTCTTCATGTCGGATATCTCCGATTTTATGATAAAACAAATTAAAAACATCTTCACTCGAAGCTATTTTTTCTTGATTAATATCGGAGACTTTACGTCGCTTACCTAACTCTAATGCTGCAATAATGGTAACAGCTTTTGCTTGTCCTATCCCATTTATTTTAGTTAATTCATCAACATTAAGTTTACCAAGTGTATTCAAATTATTGTTTACGGTAGAAAGAGTATATTTAGCAAGTTCTACAGCTGTCATATTTTTGGTTCCCGAAGACAATAATATTGCTAATAATTCAGTATCCGATAGTGTAGATATTCCTTTTGTTAATAATTTCTCGCGAGGGCGATCTTCCGATGCCCATTGCTTAATCGTAAGATTCTTCGGAGTAAGATTTTCGGGTTGTTTCATTTGTGTTAAAATTTGAGATAAATATCAAATTTACACAAATTATTGATTTTTATTCGGTCGATTTATAAATTTTAAATAGGCACATACCAAAAAAGCCTTAGCTTTGGCTAAGGCTTATTATAATAATATCGAATTAGTTTTTACTTATAAACTATTTACATGAAGTGCTAAACTTGACTTAATGTTAGCTGCTTTGTTATTGTGTATTACGTTCTTTTTTGCTAACTTATCAAGCATTGAAACTACTTTTGGGAATAACTCTGTAGCTTCAGCTTTTTCAGTTGTAGCACGTAATTTTCTTACAGCATTTCTTGTAGTTTTTGCGTAATATTTATTATGCAATCTACGTTTCTCACTCTGACGTATCCTTTTCTTTGCTGATTGATGATTTGCCATGTTATAATTATTATAGTATAAACTAAAAAAAGTACTCCGTAGGGGAATCGAACCCCTGCTACCAGGATGAAAACCTGGCGTCCTAACCGCTAGACGAACGGAGCGTTTAATTTTGGATTGCAAAAGTAATGACTTTTTAATAAAATCCAAAAAATAAATTTATTTTTTTTACTTTTTTAAAGAACTTTACCTTTTTTGCTTTTGCGGTGCAAATATAGTATTAAAAATTAAATCATACACAAAAAAAACACCTTTTTGCGATTATTTTTTCAG
>CAYRJP010000018.1:0-2435 GCA_964424425.1 uncultured Bacteroidales bacterium
TGATAACCGAAACGTTTAATAAATGTTGCAAAAGCATTTAATTTTTCTTTATTCGGCTCATCGTGAATACGATACACAAAAGTTTTAACGGTTTTCTTACCGTCGGGTTTTCCGACAAATTCAGCAACCTTTTTATTTGCAAGCAACATAAACTCTTCGATAAGTTGATTGCTCTCTTTGTTTTCTTTAAGATAAATTCCTACGGGGCGAGCTTTTTCGTCGAGTTTAAATTTTACTTCATCGCGTTCAAAAGCAATGGAGCCGTTGCCAAAACGTTTTGCTCTGAGTTTCTGAGCCAAATTATGTAACGATAAAATCTCTTCTTTTAAATCGCCTTCGCCTGTTTCAATAACTTCTTGTGCTTCTTCGTATGCAAATCGTCTATCGGAATTTATTATTGCCTTACCAAACCATTGTTTATGAATATTTGCTTTATCGTCGAGTTCAAATACTGCCGAAAAGACCAACTTATCTTCATTGGGACGCAACGAGCAAATTACATTAGATAATCGTTCGGGAAGCATTGGCACAACCCTGTCAACAAGATAAACAGATGTTGCTCTGCTGTATGCTTCTTTTTCGAGAGTAGTGTTTGGACGAACATAATGCGTAACATCAGCAATATGCACACCTACTTCAATATTTCCGTTTTTAAGTTTACGATACGACAAAGCATCGTCAAAATCTTTGGCATCAAACGGGTCGATGGTGAAAGTGGTGACATCTCTAAAATCGCGACGTTCGGCAATATCTTCGGCTGATATTTCATCGGGAATTTTATCGGCAGCTTGCAATACCCGTTTGGGAAATTCATAAGGCAACCCAAATTCAGCAAGTATAGCATGCATCTCAACATTATTTTCACCCGGAGTGCCGAGAACTTCAACAATTTCACCAACAGGATTTTTTTGTTTTTCAGGCCAATCAATAATTTTAGCAATAGCTTTTTGACCCTTTTTAGCTTTATTTATTTTATCAAGAGGAATAAAAATATCAAACGGAAGTTGATTTCGTTCAGGAATAAGAAAAGCAAAATGTTGTGATATTTCAACCACACCCACAAAATACTCACGATGACGCTTAACAATTTCAACTACCTCACCCTCAACATGATTGCGTTTTTTGCGTGCATATACATATACTTTTACCAAATCGTGATGCAGAGCATGATTAAGATTTTTTGCCGCTACAAACACATCGCGGTCAATTTCGTCAGAAACAATATATGCCGAACCTTGTGCAGTTAAATCAACACGTCCGGTAATATATGCACCTTTTGTTTTCAATTTAAATTTACCTCTGTGAATCTCTTTTAAGTCATCGGTATTTGCAAGTTCTATCAAACAACTGTTGATTAACCGTTTGGTTTCGTTATCTTTAATATGAAGAAGTCCTGCAAGTTGTTTATAGTTTAACGACCTGCCCGGTTCTTCGTTAAAAACTTGCAATATCTTATTTATCAACGATTTTTTATTGTATGATTTATGTTTTCCTTTTTTTGTTTTATGTTTTCTTTTTGCCATGATTTTTCATTTAAAAATAAAGTGAAAGTTAATAAAAAAAAATCGTGACAATTAAAATAACAAAAATTATTTTTAAAGAGAGATATGCATTTTTGCTCTAATCCCGAAAGGTGAAATATTAGGATGGTTAAGATAATCGAGTCGCCAAACAGCTTCAACTCTAAACATTTTAAATATATTTTCGACACCTACGCTTGCCTCAAAGTAAGGATGACTGACAGGATTTGTTTCGTCGGGAAATTTCAATATTTTTTTATTGCTTTCGGCTAATGTTCCATATAAAGCTCTTCCTGACACAGTGCTTCGCATTTGCATACGACGCAAAAGAGGTATTTTGCCTAAAATAAGTCCATCGAAATGATGATCGGCATAAATATTTATATATGAGTCGCTTATAAATTCATAATAATTAAGCATATTGAAAGCATAATTGTAATACGACCAAGTTTCGTTTCCTTTATGCAATTCCAATGCCGTAAAAGGTGTTTTTTTACTTATATATCCACAATCTATTACATATTTTAATCGTCCTAATGATTTTAAATTGAGATTTTGTTTTACAATTAAATTAAATTTATAATAATCGTTGTTTTTTTTATATAAATCATGAAATCCGTAGGTTAAATTTACATAAAAAATAGGATACGGAGTTCTTATACTTATACGCCTGAAATAAAAATCCATTATATCTTCTTGAAAGGATATTCTTGTATTTAAAGTAAATTCAACAGATGAAATATACTCTTCGGAAAATGTGTTAAATTCACTTGTGCTTTCCGAATATTTATAAAAAGGTAGTGAGTCGGCACTGTATGTTCGGTTATAAGTAACATAAAGCATATTTTTAAATCCGCGAAACCACTCTTTTTCAATATAATATTCAAATTCGTTAATCATCGAAAGTTTAAAATT
>CAYRJP010000018.1:2535-11419 GCA_964424425.1 uncultured Bacteroidales bacterium
GTTCGTCCCGAAAATACAAATCTGTTTCCTTCAATGGGGTTAAAGCTGTAAAGTTTAAAATACGGTCCTATTTCAAATTTACCTAAATTATAATATCCGCCTGAAAACATTCTTACAATACGTTCGGTTTGTTTTACAATAGGGCTTTGGTTTACGACATCAATGGTTTTATTAATTTCTTTTTCTTTAATTGTAAGTTGCTCAGGTCGTTTAGTATCCCAATTTATTTTTTTCTTTTTCAAATAAAATTCGGTAGAATCAACTGTTATATTCCCTTCAAAAAATCTTTTGGGTATTTTAGGATTGATAACAATATTACTGTAAATAAGTGTTTTTTGACCTATAATTCCTATCATACTTGTAACTCCCGAACGTTTATCGATTAAATTGAAATCGACATAATTTTTACTTTTGGTCATAAACCATACGGAGTCGTTAAGCTGAGTAAATTCTTGTTCTATTTGTAAATCGTTAGCAAAATTCAGGTTTGCGGTTTCACTAACTCTTACTTTTATTTTTACAATAGCAAAAGTAGTATCGTGAACCCAAAAATCTCCTACGAAAGTATTTTCGAATTTACGTCGCGGAATAAATTTTATATGATAACAATATTTATTATTAATGTAAGCACTGTCAATCAGATAATATTTATAATTCAGTTTCCATGTTACGGCAAGCGGACCTGTAAAACTTTTTTTAAACAACATTATATAACTGTCGTATAAATTCATTTTTATAGACACATTTCCTGTATAATCTTTTACATCAAGCTGGTCAATACCAATGGAATTCGATTTGTAACTTTTTATTATCTCTTTTTTTTGAATAGGATTTTTCCGATGCCAATAATCGGAGAATGTTTCGGAAAAATAAATAGGCAAACAGGGTTTCCCTGAAATTTCGGAAGTATCAAGTTTTTGAATCAGTGATGTATCCTTTTTAAATATTTTTTTTAATAATTTATCGTTGATATTGTATGCCGAGATATTTATTTTGTTGTAAAATTCACATTTATAAGAAACTACATTGTTGGGATTATTTCTTTTTTTATTTTTAAGAATATTTCTCATTATTCTGTAAGCGGGATTTTCGCCTGCTTTGACAACAATTTCATCAAGAGCCATTCCCTCAGGTTCGAGATAAACATTTATTTCGTTGTAAACACCTCTTTTTACAGGAACAGTAAGGTTTGAATAACCAATAAAACTAAATTTTATAGAATCGACAGGATTAGTTGTATTTAAAAAATAAACTCCCTTTGTATCTGAAATTGCTCCAATTGTTGTTCCTACAAACATTACATTTGTAAATGGCATTACTTCACCGGTTTGCTTATCTTTTATAACTCCTCTCACCCGTGTTCGGTTTTGAGCAAACAAACAGTGTGATGTTGTAAGAGAAATTAAAAGCAATAATATTTTTAAATAAATAGTTCGATACATTAAGTTCTAAAAAAAGAGTATTAAATTGATTTTTTACAATAATATTTATATTTATTGATATAAAAAAGAATATTATTTTATAGAAATAGAAAAAATAAATAGTTGCACAAATTTTTCAATAAAGTCGGTAAAAATATTTTTTCAGCTATTAACTTATTAATAAAATATGTTACTTTGCATAATAACAAAAAAAACAAATCATGCATTTTAATATTGTAGAAATATTTTCGGCATTCATAGTATTGTTTGCGGTAATTGACATACTTGGTTCAATACCTATAATTATTGACCTGAAAGACAAAAGCGGAGAGATAAACGCCATTCAGGCAACAACGGTTGCATTTGTAATATTGGTAATATTTTTGTTTGTAGGCGAAGCAATGCTCAATTTGTTTGGCGTAGATATTTCATCATTTGCCATTGCCGGTTCGTTTGTATTGTTTTTTCTTGCATTGGAAATGATAATAGGCAGAGATATTTTTAAATACGATATGCCCGGCGGAGCATCAATAGTTCCCATTGCATTTCCACTTATTGCCGGAGCCGGTTCGTTTACCACAATTTTATCAATACGTGCCGAATATGAAATAATAAATATTATAATAGCACTGTTTTTAAATATGGTAGCTGTTTTTATTGTGCTTAGGTCAACAAAACATATTGAACGATTACTGGGCAAAGGCGGAATATATATACTGAAAAAGTTTTTCGGAATAATATTACTTGCTATATCAATAAAACTTTTTACATCGAATTTTGCAGTACTGGCTTCAGAGCTGGTTCCGCTTTTTAATAAATAAATTATTAAAAATTGAATATTTAAGTAATTAAATTAATTTTGCACATTGTTGTTAAACAGATAATTAAATTTTTATTATGGCTGATACTTCAGATTTCAGAAACGGATTATGCATTGAATACAACGGTAAATTATTTACAATAGTTTCGTTTCAACATGTAAAGCCGGGCAAAGGTCCTGCTTTTGTAAGAACAAAATTAAAAAATATTGAAACCGGAAAAGTTATCGACAATACTTTTACTTCGGGAGTAAAAATTACAACAGTAAGAATTGAAAGAAGACCATATCAATTTTTATACAAAGATGATATGGGTTATAACTTTATGAATATGGAAACTTATGAGCAGATTCCTATTCCCGAAACCATAATTGATGCTGCCGAATTTTTAAAAGAGGGCCAAGAGTGCGAAATACTATTTCATGCCGAAAAGGAGATGCCCTTGCAAGTTGAAATGCCTCCGTTTGTAGAGATGGAAGTAACTTATACAGAGCCGGGTATTAAAGGTGATACTGCAACAAATACTCTTAAACCTGCAACAGTAGAAACAGGAGCAACAGTAATGGTTCCTTTATTTGTTAATACAGGAGATAAAATTAAGGTTGACACAAGAGATAAATCTTACTCCGAAAGAATAAAAGGATAAAATTATTTTAAAATATAATTAATTTATAATTTGAAGCTGTCTAAAAAGTTGTCATTTTTTAATGAATGTAATAATTCTATATAACAGCTATATTAACAACTTACAATAAGATTCATTTTTACAAAGACTGTTTTTTAATCTTTTTAAACAGCTTCATTTTTTTATACTATCCACTAAAATAGCCGATATTTGTTTAATCAATTATTAGATTTAATACTTTTTTTGTATTTTGTGTAATAATTATGAAAAGTAATTTTTTATGTCGGCAAAAGCATCGTTAGATCGTCTGAAATTCTGCAACTTTAAATTAGATATGTTGCTTAATATTACATTGGCAATAAATGAAAATTCAGAAGTTGACGAACTTTTAAATCAATTTGAAAAAATTTTACGCGAAGATTTAAATATCGGTAAAGTATTGCTGTATAAATATAATGAAAAGTGGGAATGCATTCTTTGGTCGGGTATTCATCGAAATATTATTGACGGAATAAATGTAGAAACCGACCTGCTTTATTACAAACAAATAACAAATCTTACGGTTGCACTTAATCCCAATCTTGAAATTTTTGATACAATTATTCCCGTTTATCACCACGAACATCCTATTGCTTACGTAATTATCGGCGATATTGACGAAGAAAGAGCCGGTATAAGTCCTACAATCAAACATTTACATTTTATTCAAACATTGGCAAACATTATAGTTGTAGCCATTGAAAATAAACGCCTGTTTGATGAAAATTTAAAGCAAGAAGCTCTGAAAAAAGAGTTGGAACTTGCTTCACGAATGCAAACAATGCTAATTCCAAATCCTGCACTGTTACCAAACAACGATAAAATTCATGCTGCAGCTTATTATCTTCCACACTTTGAAGTTGGCGGCGATTATTACGATTTTATTAAATTAAGTAATACCGAATACGGTTTTTGTATTGCCGATGTGTCGGGAAAAGGAATTTCCGCCGCATTGCTTATGTCTAATTTTCAAGCTAACATCAGAGCTTTGTTCTCTGCAAATTTATCGTTGGAAGCAACCGTTAACAAACTAAACGACAGAGTAATGGAAAATGCCAACGGCGAAAAATTCATAACTCTTTTTATAGGCAAATACAATACGATTAGTCGCGAATTAACCTATATTAATGCAGGACACAATCCTTCGTTATTATACATTAAAGGCAAAGAAAAACCTATTTTCCTTTCGGAAGGATGCACGGGAATAGGAATGCTTGACGAAATACCGGTAGTGAAAATAGGCAAAAAACAACTTACTCCCGGGAGTAAATTAATTTGCTACACCGATGGTATTGTCGAACTTGAAAACGATAACAAAGAACCGTTTGACACCATAGTTATGGAGCAAACAATGGTAAAAGAAACAGGCATAAATAATATTATTGATGAAATAATAAACAAACTTGATGCCCATAGAGGAAACAACGATTTTTTTGATGATATTTCACTTATGGGAATAGAGTTTCATTAAATAAACTACTATTCAAAACTTCGAAGTAATTTTATTTCGTCAGCCCAACCCGCTTCGTTTGGTGTTTCCAAAATTAATGGAATATCATTAAAACGACTATCCGCCATAATCATTTTAAATGCATCAATACCTAAAAAACCCTTACCTATAAGTTCGTGACGGTCAACACGAGTGCCAAAACCTTTTTTAGTATCGTTTATATGCATCCCTTTAAGATATTGAATTCCAATTATTTCATTAAATTTTTCCCAAGTGGCATTAAATCCTTCGGGTGTTTTTATATCGTATCCCGCAGCATAAGTATGACAAGTATCAATACATACTCCTACTCTGCTTTTATCATCAACTTTATCAATAATAAAAGCAATTTGCTCAAAAGTAAATCCGAGATTTGTTCCTTGACCTGCTGTATTTTCGATAACAGCAATTACACTGGTTGTTTTTTCAAGAGCTATATTTATTGAATCGGCAATAGTAGTTAAACATGTTTTTTCATCAACTTTTTTAAGATGACTTCCGGGATGAAAATTCAATCTGTCTAAACCCAATTGCTCACAACGCTGCATTTCATCAACAAAAGCTGTGCGTGATTTTTCGAGAGCATCTTTTTCGGGATGACCAAGATTTATAAGATAACTATCGTGCGGAAGTATGCTTGAAGCAAAAAAACCGAATTCTTCACAGTTTTTTCTAAATGCATCAATACTTTTGGGCGATAAAGGTTTTGCTACCCATTGTCTTTGATTTTTTGTAAACAGAGCAAAAGCATTCGCTCCAATTTTATGTGCATTTAACGGAGCATTTTCAACACCGCCTGCTGCACTTACATGTGCTCCTATTAATTTCATCTGTTTATATTTTATATATTTCAGACCTAACAGGTTTTAAAAACCTGTTAGGTCTTTTTATTATTCATCTGATTAATTTTTATATTGTGATAAAATTATCACAATAAATTTAAAATTCACACAATAAATAACATTTCTCTCAGGTTTGTGTTACATAGTATTTTAGTAATCTCATTTCTTTTATTACTTTTGCACTTTAAAAAAATAAAAATAAGATGGAAGAAAATAAAAACCAATATCGATTTGACTCAGTTGATCTTATTCTGTATTTATGGAATAAAAAAGTTCCTTTGTTAATATTAACAGGCATAGCGTTTGTTATATCTATTATTGTATCGTTGAGTATTGATAACAAATATAAATCGGAAGTTATTTTGTTTCCTGCCGCATCAAGTTCGGTATCTCACGATTTGTTGGGTATGAATATTGCTAAAAAAGATATTTTAAAACTGGGAGAGGACGAAGAAGTTGAGCAATTACTTCAAACACTTTATTCAGATGATATTCGTGAAAAAATAGTGGAAAAATATGATTTAATGAGTCATTACGAAATAGATACTGCAGATAAATATCCTTATACAAAATTATACAGAGAATTTAGTGATAACATATCTTTTACTCCAACTAAATTTATGTCGGTAAAAATTACCGTACTGGATAAAGATGCACAAATGGCGGCTGATATAGCTAATGATATAGCAGCATTAGCAGATACCGTAAGAAACAACATGCAAAAGGAGCGAGCTGAAGAAGCACTGCAATTGGTTCAAAAGGAGTATTTTACGCTTAGAGACCAAATAAAAAAGATGGAAGACAGCTTAACAGTTCTTCGTAGCTACGGAGTTGTAGATTACGAAACACAAGCCGAACGATTAACCGAAGCATACGGACAGGCTATTTTAAGAGGAAACACAAAAGCAGCCAACACTTTACAAAAAAAATTAGATATTCTTGCAAAATACGGAGGAGGATATGTTTCAATAAGAGATTATCTTGAATATCAGAAAAAACAATTGAGTAATTTAAAGGCTAAATATGCCGAAGCTCTTGTTGATGCTACACAAACACTACCTACAAAATTTGTGGTAAATAAAGCTGTTAAAGCAGAAAAAAAATCGTACCCGGTGCGTTGGCTTATTGTTGTGGTGTCAACATTTTCCGCATTTATTTTATCGCTGTTGTTTTTGGTAATTTACGATGCCGTAAAAAAACGTATGGATGAAATAAAAAAACAAATCTAAAACTCAATTTTTGTGTTTAAACAGTTAAATAAGTCATGGGTTTATATAGGAGTTATAGCTTTTATATTGCTGAATGCACTATTTATTTATAAAGAATTTTATTATCTGAGCATAATTCCTGTTGTATTGTTATTTATTGCAGCAGCCCTATTGTCGTTAGATAAGTTGATTCTTGCAATAGTATTTTTAGTGCCCCTTTCAGTTCCGCTAAGCGAACTGGCAGGAGGGTTGCCTATTGATATGTTTTTACCTACCGAACCACTTCTTGCCGGAATACTGCTAATATTTATACTGAAACTTATTTACGAAGGTAATTTTGATAAAAAAATATTATTGCATCCTGTAACAATAGCAATATATTTTTATTTGTTGTGGATATTAATAACATCTATTACCAGCACAATGCCTGTTGTGTCAATTAAGTTTTTTATTTCAAAACTGTGGTTTATTGCTACTTTCTATTTCTTGACAACACAAATCTTTCGAAACAAAAATAATATCCCCCTCTATTTCTCACTTTATGTTTACAGCTTAATAATTGTAGTAACTTATACTCTTTACAGAGATATTACTTACGGTATATTTGAACCAAAAATTGCATATTGGGCATCGAATCCTTTTTATAAAGACCATACATCATACGGAGCAATACTTGCTTTTTATATTCCGCCTGTGGTATCACTTATGTTTACAAAAGAAAATACCATTCAAAAAAGATTCAGATTCACAATAATATTTTTTATCCTATTTACGGGATTAATTTTTTCATATTCGCGGGCAGCATGGATGAGTTTAGTTATGGCTGCAGGATTGTGGGTAGTAATAAAATTAAAAATCAAACCTTATATAATAATTTCATTTTCGATAATATTAATAGCATTTGCTGCACTATTGGGACCGGGTATTATGCGAGATTTAAAATCGAACAAAGAAGCATCAAATACAAATAATATTACACAACACCTGCAATCGGCAGCAAACGTATCAACAGATGCGTCAAACCTTGAAAGAATAAACCGTTGGCATTGTGCTATCAGAATGTTTAAACAAAAACCCATATTCGGGTGGGGACCGGGTACATATATGTTTCAGTATGCACCATTTCAAATATCAAGCGAAAAAACTATTATCAGCACCAATGAAGGAAATTTGGGCAATGCCCACAGCGAATATTTAGGACCTCTTGCCGAACAAGGTATATTAGGAACTCTATTTTTTATTGCTATTGTTATTTCAACAATAATTACCGGCTCTCGTGTATATAAACATACAAAATCAATATATATGAGAAATTACGGATTAGCAGCTCTACTGGGGCTTGTAACTTACTATATTCACGGATTTTTAAATAATTTTCTTGATACAGATAAAGCCTCTGTTCCTTTTTGGGGATTTACCGCCATATTGGTAGCTCTTGATGTTTATTACTCAAATAAACCCGATAATATTGATAAAAAGATATAATTTTATAACTTTGTTTAATTAATATTGTATCTAAAAATAATTATCATTAAAAATATTTCTTATGAAAAAGTCAATTTTTGCCGTTACTGCTGTATTAATAATTACACTTATATCTTGCAGTTCAAACATAAAAAAGAATAAAGTTACATATAGGAAAAGTTTTTCTGATATTGTTACAAATTATCCAAACATTAAGTTTAATACTCACTATACCTATAATGATGAAAATCAAATTATTAAAGTAGAAGATGAAAATACTGAAACTACTTTGAAAATCAGCTATGAAAATAATATAATTTCAAGAGTTGATTATTATTTTGAAGACTCTGTTTCACATTATAAAAAAATAAGAAACTTTAACGATTCTATATATATTACAAAATATACTCCTTCGGTAAACGATGATATAATTAATTATCGCGAAGTATATTATTACAACAGCAACAATCAAATAACAAAAGTTATGCGATATAAAAAAGACAGTTTAAACAACTGGTATCAAAGCGGCTCAATGTATGAATATGAATGGGAAAACGATAATCTTGCAAAAACAAGATGTTACATGCCTATTGAGGCTTTTGAAGCAGATTCTTTTAATTTAGAACAAACCGAAAGACCCACGTTGCTTGTTGACAAAAACGAACCCGAAACTTTTACTTACAGAGAATATTCACTGTATTTTGAAACTACTTATAAGTTTGATGATAAAAACAACCCTTATTACAATATTTCAGTAGCTAAATTTATTTTACCCAACGAAAATGTTATTTCAAAAAATAATCCTATTAAAGTAAATAAAAAATATTCAAACGGTGAATATTTAAAGTTTAAAAGAAATTATGAATACAATGAACAAGGATATCCAATAAAAATTGCTGTTGAAATATCTTCGAATATTGAAGGATTGGAGAAAATGCAATACTCAAAAATTTTTAAATATTAAAATACGTTCAATAA
>CAYRJP010000018.1:11519-20148 GCA_964424425.1 uncultured Bacteroidales bacterium
TTTAATTGTTATATAATCAAACAATCGTTTATAAACTATATTTAGACGATATTGATTTTACAATAATGAGAAATGTTATAAAAGAAAAAATAATAAAGGACGAGTGTTTTATGATGTTAAGAAAAACATTTTCCTCATTGAATTTGGGAATATTGAATTTTCACTGACAATGGAAGAATTTTCACTTATGGAAAAAGAGTTATCGAAATTAACTGATAATTCAACAATTTTTAACTCACCCGACAAAATAAAACTAGAAATAAAAAACTCTAAAATTAACCTTTTATTATCAGCCGAAGACCTTATAAGTTTACAAGATTTATTTGGTATCGAACAAAAAAAGTTAACTGTTTTTAAGTTAAAAATTAATTATTCAATGAATTAATTTTTAGCTTATTGAGCTAACGAGAATCTTATCATAAACCCGAATTCTGTATTTGCAGTATTAAACGATCCTACAAGCGGATTATTTCGTTTATGGTCGTAATAAGCTCTTAGAGTAAGTTTATCGGTAAATTGATAATCAGCGGTAAATTTAAATGACAATACCTTTTGTCCCTGTGTCACTTGGCTTGTTCTCTGGTTTAAATCATGGTTAATACTTGCATTATTACGAACTGATAAATCGGCACGTAAATTTAAATCACTCACAAACGGTTTTTTGTTTATTATCAGTTTTAATTTATCAAAACGATATCCTGTTCCAATAGTAAACTCCCATGTATAAACTTCTGTCATCTGATTATTAACCAAACTCATTGTAATATTTCGCGTAGTTTTATACTCAAACCTTGTCAGGATATTATTTTTCCATGTCATATCAATACCAACAAGCGGAACAAATTGTTCGGTTGCCGCAAAAGATGCTATATTATATTGCGACACAAACAAAGAAGAATCAACACCTCCTACTGCCCACGAATAACCTTCTTGTGCAGCTTCATAATCGTATGCTATATTTGTGCTGTAACCCGCAATTGTAAATGTTGACATATATCCATTCGAAATAGTAATATTTCTAAACCTTTTCGACAAATATTTAATATTTTTTAATCCATCGTATTTAATTCGCCAACTTGGTCTGAAATATCTCCAGCTTTTAAAATCATTTGATATTTCACTAATATCTTTATCGGTATAAGCTGCTAAAAATGCAGGAATGGCTACATCGGGGTTTGAGCTGCTGTATCCTGCGGGAAAAACAGTATCATTGATATAATTCGGGTTATAAGGTATTCCGTTTTCGTCGGCATAATTTTTACGTTCGCGAGCAAGTTGCCAAGCTACCACATATAAATTGTTTCGATATATATCAAATGTTTTTGATTCGGGATTTTCAAGAGTAGGTTTATCACCAAAAGCCGAACCTAACATCCATATATTAATGTTATAAGTTCCTTTTTCCATTTTATCTCTAATTTTTTCGGCTTGTGTTGGATATATGTATCGTGTTTGATTTAATGTTTCACTTCGCAAACCGGCAAAATCAATCCGTAAAGCCTTAAAAGGCTGGTATTGTGCTTTAAAATTATACGATAAATTATCGGATGTTGTATATGGAGAAACAAGTCCGCCGTTTTCAATAAGCAGATCATTTTCAACAAGGCTATTTATATAATCAAGATTATCGTATTGCCAACCAAAAGCAAACGGCAATCCCGGATAAGTAGGCATATCTGTAAATTTATGTTCTTGCTTATATCCGCCAATCATTGTTCCTCTGTTTCGGCTTACCGATGCCGACAACTGCTTAAATCCGGTGATAAAAAGCCCTGTATATTCTATACCCTTCATCAACAAACTTGTTTTTATCTGTTTTTTTCCTGTAACTTCAACTATCACTTTTTCAATATCTTTGTCGAGAGTTACCTCTACTCTGTTTTCGTTTATTACATCAAATTTTGATTTTACAACTTTACCTCCCGGCAATGTTACTTTTACTTTTATATCTTCTTCGGTTCCGAGATTGTGAGAAATTCTACGAGGTTTACCTCCTTTAAATTTTACATTTTCTTTTTTGAAGGTTACATTTTTATATTGTGGTTTATTACGTTGTTTTTTACTTTTTCTGTATTTTTTATTTAGATTATCTAAAAATTTCACCTTTTTATAAAGGTTATTCATGTTAAACTGCGTGTTTAGCGATATTTGCTGAGTGTTTTTTATTGTATTTTTTATATCAAGAGAATCAACTTTCACCTTTGGTCCTTTTTTCCATTCATATACAGCACCATAACGGGCATTTGCCGATATCCAGTTAAACAATGGTATCTTATTAATAGGAATTGTATAAGAGCCGTTAAATTTTTGATTAAAATTATAAGGACTTCCAAACTTCATTATCGAATTCCAAACTTCATCTTTATATTCTTGATATTTGTCTTCATCATCTTTATTAATTCCTCCGTAAGGCTCATCAATAAGGGCATTGGTGTTTGTTGCATAAGTAAATTTCAATCCCCTCGAAAAATTATATTTTAAATCAAATTGTCTGTTCCACGTAAAATTTTTATCATAAGTAGGATTAAATTTTTGTGCGGAATTATTGAGGTTTCGCAATAATTTTTCGTTATATTTTTTATTCATTGTGGTTTTGAACGAAATTTGTTGCGGTGCATAGTAAAAGTTAAAATCTTTTATTAATCTGAATACCGGTTTACGCAATAATTTAACTTTTTTCAGAGGTTGAATGTTTTTAGGCTGATTATTATAAACATAATTTAAAGCTCCCATGTGAGTTGTTGTTTTATCATGATCAACTCCTACATCACGATGTGCCAATTCGGTATAAGAATAAGAAGCAGTTATATTTGACGGGCTGTAAAATTTAGTTTTCCCTTTACCTGTTTTTCCTAATCCTACATTTGTAAAATTAAGACTTCGACGTTCGGTAAAATCTTGAATTTTTTTAACCAGCTCTTTTTTTTCTTCTTCAGATATATTCGAATTATTTAAGGTTCGTTCAAGTTTTACATCTTGGTCGATAGGGTTATATTCAGGGTTTACTGCTGTTTGTGAATATCCCAGATACATTGGGATTCTTACTTTTGCTTTTTTAGGAAAGAATTTTCCCAATTCAAAATTTGTCGATACATCAAGTTGATTTGTTTCTTCTTTTGCTCGTTGTTGTGCGTTTTGCTCAATACTTCCAAATCCGGGTTGTGTAGTGCTTCCTGCAACCGATACTGTTCCAAAATCTGCCAAACGAGCTGTCATTCTTCCTGTAGCAGCCCAGCCTCCTTCTTCATCAAAATCGGTCAAACGAAGTTCATTTACCCATACTTCTGCCGATTTTGGTAATCCGTCGTCTTTACTGTTATTATATTTTTTCGGATTTCTAATACCAATCATAATGGTATTAACATTTGCTATATTAGGATTTCCTTTTACAACAATACGCCTGTTGCCGTCGTAAGTAATAAATTGATCGGTATAACTGATATCGGTATTTGCTTTCCGCATTTCATCGTTACGACGGAGTTTTGCATCAATAAGTTTTTGAAAATCTATAATCATATTATTATCGACAGGCCATACCGTTTCTCTGTCGGCATCGGAATAAGGTGTATTTACCCACGGTTCGGTAATTTTCAACGGAACTTCATATTCATAATAGTTGTCGGTAAAGTCTGAACCTATACGAACAAAACATGTAATATCGTTATCTTCCACTATCTCGCCGGGAGTATCAAACATTGATTCGGCATGGATAAACATTTGTAACTTACCATAGTTACGCATATCCATATTTATATTTTTATAAACAGCTTTAGCATATCCGTCTTCAAGATTCACAACTTTAAAAGCCATTGACTGCTCGTTTAATCGTGTTAATTGAGGATTGCTGGGGTCTTGTTGTCTGTCAACTCCGGGTGGTAAAATGTAGTTAACCGGATAACGGCTTCCGTTTTCTTCAATATTAACAGTAGCAATAGTAAACGGAGATTGATTAAGGTCGTGTCCTTCATCAAGATCGCCCACTGTTTCACCACCTTCTTTTATTACAAAATCGTATTTACGCCATTCGCTTCGCACAAGTTCTAAACGAGCAAAACGCAATACTATCGGCTTTTTCCAGCCTCTTAAAAACATCCGCATAAAGCGAATAGACTTAAAATCTTGTATTCCTCCATATGGTTTCCCTGCATCAACAGGTATTTTAAACTGATACCATTTTACAGTTTTTGTTGTTCCGTTTTTTAATTTAACCGATGCTGTTTGAATATTTGTAATATAGTTTGAACCAATTGCCAAATTAAGCGTATCAATATCTATTTCATATTGGAAAAAAGATTCGTTTTCACTTAATGTAAAGTCTCTGTTAATATCCTCAACATCAGGATTTTGCTGCCCTACTGTATTGTAAGGTTCATCAACATTTGAGCTTACCGGAGTATTACCTTCGGGGTTATTATAACGTTTATAACGCTCAAGTATTCCCAAACCTTCAGAATCATAATCACTTCCTCTGAAATAGTGATAATCATCGTTTGCGGGGTCTGCTTCTATTTCGGGTAAAACATCGGGTTTTACAATTGTAGCAACTTTTTTAATATAATTTTCAAAATAATAATATTCATCAGATTTATCTCCTTGCGAAAATATTTTACTTCCCAACCCGTCAAGTCCGATATCTTGTAAAATACGCAATTCGGGAGAATTAACAAATGCATTACTTACCGGTTGCACGGCAGGCACACGTCCCCATTGAGTTTCAATATAACTGTTTGCTTTGGCAGGAACATCAGTAGGCAGTCCGTTTTCAAAAACTTTTCTTCCGTCTTTTAATATATCTTCGGACACACTACCCAATTGAAAATATAATTTACCACCGGGGTTATTCTTAGAATCTTCAACAAACGGGTCCATAAGCCAAAGCATTATATACTCGACATTTTGAGCTTCAAAATCATTTGTATGCAATTCTCGCATTATTCCTCCCCAACGCGATTCAGGATTATTTAATTTACCGTTTTCGTTGATACCTGCAGAGTACATTGTTGCTGTTGTATCGAAGTTATAAGGACCTCTTTCATCAGGATAAAATGCAAGGTCAAGAGTTGCTATTTCAGTCGGCAATCCGTTGGGAGTTTCTTTACTAGGAAAAATATCTTGCTCATGAACTCTGTAAACTTTCAAACTTGACTGTTCTTCGTCACTAACCGGAGAATTTGAACGATAAAAAATAGGGTCAATCTGATACCATGCAAGTTTTGCTCTATTAAATCCCGAAGAAAGACCAAGATAATCTTTCGCTTCGGGGAAAGAATCGGTTTGCGGCACACTTGCCAATACCCACCCCGAACGGTTACGAATATCAATACTTGATTCGCTGCCTTCAAAATCGTCGATAAAAGCATTTCCGTTTTTTCCGATAGCTTTATTATGTCCGGGTATCAATTGAGCAAATTCTCCCTCTAAGGTTATTGTTGATTTTTCTTTTGTTTCGATAAACGGCAACCAATCAACCAATTTTGTTAAAAAAGGAACATCGGAACGATACGAACCGTTTAATCCCCATATTGTATTACTTATCGGCTCTTCTCCTGTATTAACTTTTTGAGTTAACGGTTTTTCGGTAAGTTTCATTACTGTTGCTCCCAAATTAAAATCGGGATTAAAACGATAATCGAAATGAGTACCCATCAAGGTTTTGCTTTGTATGCTAAACATTGAATTGCTTTCAAGCGATATTTTCAGAGGCGTGCCGGATGCAAGATAACTTTCGTTAAGAATTTTCACTCTTCCCATATTGTAATCTACGGTATAATCTACATTTTCTTGTAAAATAATACCTCCCGCCATAACTTTTACCGATCCTTCAGGTATATTAAACGAGTTTAAAAATATTTCGGAGCCTCCAGCTGATTTAAATGTTCCTGTAAGATAATATTTATTTTTTGATGTTATTTGTTCTGCTTTATATTGTGTAGAATCATATAATTGTTGATAAGTCATTTTTTCGGCAATTTTTTCGGTTTCAGACGAACTATGATTGCCGGGATTATTTATATCAGCTAAAATATGTTGTTTCATATATCCGCCAAAAGGCTCTATTATCGGAAATATAATTCTTCCGTTTTTTGTTCGTATTGTTACTCCATCAATAAAATCAAATATTCCGTCACCATCAGGAACATAATTTAATTGTGTATTTAAATTATCAAGATTAAGATGACGTATAAACTTTTCATTTTTTATACTATCACTTAATACCTGTTTTTTATCGGGAATATTATACAATCGTATTCCTGTTTCATCATCGTAATATTCTACTTCAAAAACAAAATCATCTTTATTAACTTGATATGCCCCTATTGAATAGATGTTTTTCATCATCAATTTCCAATTGGGATATAAAGGATTAAAATCTGTTCCTTTAAGCAATTTTACATATAATACCGAAGGGTTTGACACTCCATCGTTTGAAAATTCACCAACTTGATATGTTTGTCCGTTGTAAGTGTATTCGTAAGCAACTGCCAACACTTCATCGCCGTTAAGAGCCGTATTAAGAGATATGTAACCAAGTTTTGTGTCAATAGTATAATCGTTAGGGCTTAATTTCCAAGCATATTCTACTTTTTCAAAATCTTTCCCTCCTGCTAATCCGGCATCAAATAATAATCGCGATACGTTATTTATATTTCTTGAAATAGTATCTTTTGGTAAAGCCTCGTAAAGAGAGTTAGCATAATTATCGGGCATGTCTTTTAATCCGGTAGTTATAGCATCGTTATAAATAACTTTTTCAACTCTGTTGTAAATATGAAAAGTATCTTGATTTTCAGCTAAATCCATAAGGGCAATAATATTTCTTGCATCTTCGGTTTTACGTTTTGTATTTGTTACCCAAACTTCTATTCGAGTAATATTAACCGATGATTGAATAATTGGTAAGTTACTCATTGCCTCATCGAATTTTGCTCTAAAAAATTGTGATAAAAAGAAGTTGCGGTTTTTATCGTAATCTACAGCAGAGATATTATATTTACTTTTTTGTGCTCCTCCTTCAACAGTAATTGTTTTTGTTTCACCCTTTTGCTGCGAAAAAACACTTGTTATGTATAAGTTTCCGAATTTTAATTGTGTAAGAATACCAAAAAGGCTCTGACTTCCTGATATTAAAGAAGTTGTTAATGGTAGTGACACATCACCCGCTTCAATTTTTTGAATAATATCATCTTCTTTTCCCTGATACCGCAAGTTCATGGTATTATCAAAATCAAATTGTGATTCGGTATTATAATTGATCTTCATTTCAAGGTTTTCACCAATTTTCCCCACAACACTCATTTGAATTTCTTCTTTAAAATCAAATGTGGTATTACGTTGCAGTTCTACCGGCTGACTCGGATTTTCATTTTTAGCTATTTTAATACCAAACTTTAATGATGCCGACCCCGATGGTTTAATGTCAATGGTGCTACTTCCAAAAATTGTTTCAAAAGCCTCACTTCCGATATTAATTTTAGGAATTAATGTATTTTGATGTTCAAAAGTTTCACTTTTATATTTATTACGCCATGCTTTTTGTAACTCTTCTTGTATATCATAATTTTGAAACTCTTCAAAGCTCATAATATAAGGTGCCCTATAATCAATATCTCCTATTTTATAATGAATTATATATTGATTATTTACAGGGTCGTATTCTATAACTTTTTTTACATTATCGGGTAATGGAACATTAATATTTGATGATGATGATTTTGAGTAAGGATCTGTTTGTTCGGGGTTTACTTCATATGGCAAATTAATTGTATCGTTACTGTTTTGAGCAGATACATCAAAACAATTAACAAATACAAAAGATATTAAGAGTATTATAAATAAAAGATTACGTCTAAAATTCACCACAAGTTTTTACTTTGAGAATGTTTTTAATGCCTGTTTAACAAGTTCTTCGACCTCAAAATCGGAATTTTCTTTTAATAATTTATCCAATATTTTTTCAGCAGGATTTTTTGCAAATCCTAACATCACTAAAGCAGATAACGCTTCTTCGCGTTTTGTATTGTTTTGAGTAAGTAAAAAATTATCAGAAACGTCTGATTTTCCTATTTTATCTTTTAAATCGACAATAATACGCTGTGCTGTTTTGGCTCCGATACCTTTTATTCCGTTTAGTACTTTTGTATCAGCAGATAAAATTGCATTTTTAATCTCTGCAGAACTTAACGACGATAACATCATACGAGCCGTATTTGCACCTACTCCCGATACGGAAATTAATTGACGGAATATTTCACGTTCCGATTTATCAAAAAATCCAAACAAAATATTGGCATCTTCACGAATTACCTGATGAATAAAAACTACTGCTTGCTCTTTGCCTGATAATGCTGAGTATGTATTTAACGATATATTTATAAAATAACCAATTCCCTGATTGTCAACAACAACCGATGCGGGTGTAAGTTCCGCTATTTTGCCCTGTATATACTCAAACATAATAATTTAAACTTAATGTTATAAACAGGCAAAACTATAAAAATTGATTAATACGGCAAAGTTAATTGTCAAATGTTGATGCTAATTGTCAATTTATTTTAAAATACCTGATTTGACAGATATCTTTTAACTATGATTATTTTACTGCAAACTTTTTAATCATAGTTTATTTTAA
>CAYRJP010000019.1:0-2375 GCA_964424425.1 uncultured Bacteroidales bacterium
CGCTATACAATAGAAAACTATTTTTGTTTTCTATTGCATAGTTTGGGTTAAATTATTGATATTTATAAATGTATTTTTTGCATAGTATTTATTAAAAGTAATTGTTTCCCTAACTGGAGTATTTCTGAAAGAAAAATTATTTATTATCTTTAAAAAGATAAAAAATGATGTTTTGAGTAAAAAGAAATATTTTATTACAGGTATATATTTATTGCTGGCAGTTAGTTTACATCTATCTGCCGGCAATATTATTAAACCTCAAAAAGGGGTTGTTGATATTTCGAGCATTGATATAAAAAATACAAAATCAATAAAGCTCAACGGAGAGTGGATATTTTTTGCTGATACTCTTTTATTACCTGCTCAAATTTCTGAAGCATTAAAAACTTTACCTTATAAATATTTGAATATTCCATCGTTTCGAAAAGATTTAAAATTGCAATCTTATGGTACTTATTATCTGAAAATATTATCCGATTCATGCAGTATTAACGATTTTGTTATTAGCACAAAGACAATTCACTCGTCAGCAAAAATTTTTGTAAACGGTAAGTTAACAGGTTCAATAGGTGTTCCCGCCAATAATAAAAAAGATATAAAACCCGGGGTTTTATTAAAGTCAAAAGGTTTTTCTTTAAAAAAAGAGAATGATGTTGTAATACAATATGCCAATTTTCATAAAGAAAAGGCAGGCATTGTAAGCGATATTTATTTACAAACAAAAGAGGTGCAGATAGAAAATGCAGCTTTTTTTTTAATAAAATATGCTATTATTATAGGAACAATATTGTTTATTATTTTTAATCAGATAAACTATTATTTTATCCGAAAAAAAGATATATCATCTTTTTATATCGGGGCGGCATCTTTTTTTATAGCCGGATATATCGTATTTATGAGCATGTTTTATTGGGGAATATTATTCTCTGATATAAATCTGAATTATTTTATATCTTTAAAAATATGGCGTTTTTCATATTTTATGACTGTATGCTTTTTTATTTTATATACACGCAGTTTATTTCCTACAATTTATCCTAAATGGTTAGCAAAGTTTACAGTATTTTATACTGTTTTATTATCAATTATTACATTTTTTGCTCCATTGCATTTTTCGAGTATTTTGTTCAATCATTTTATGTTTTTTACAATAATAATAGGTCTGTCGTGTATAGGAGCAGGATTTGTGGGAAGGATAAAAAAAATAGAAGATGCATCTCTGTTTTTGTTTGGGTTCGGATTTTTTCTTGCTACTGTAATAAATGATGTATTACATAATTTACTGATAATACATTCGGTAAATTTGCTTGATGTGGGAATATTCGGAATGATGCTTACACAAGCTCAAATAATAAATACAAAATTAAACAGGACACTATTGGGAAAAGAAAGATTGTCAAAACATTTGCAGTATGTTAACATTAATCTTGAAAAAATTGTTAAACACAGAACCGAAGAGATTGAAGAACAAAAAGCCGAAATTGAGACTCAACGGGATTTTGCAATGATGCAGCATGAACTTATATCTAAACAGAAAAAAACTATTACCGACAGCATAAACTATGCAAGAGAAATACAACAAGCGGTATTACCAAATGAAAATTTATTGAGAGAATATTTTTCAGATAGTTTTATTTTATTTAAGCCTAAAGATTATGTTAGCGGAGATTTTTATTTTATCAGGCATTATATTGTTGACGATAATCCTTATCTGTTATTTTCAGTGGCAGATTGCACAGGACACGGAGTATCCGGAGCTTTGCTTAGTATGTTGGGAATGAGTTTATTGCACGAAATTGTTGGTTACGATAAAATATCAAAGGCTTCAGAAATACTGGAAATATTGCGTAAAAAATTTAAACAAACATTGAGTAAACGAGATTTGGATAATACATCCGACGGAATGAGTATTTCACTTTGTTTGGTAAATAAAAATACAGGCGAAATGCAATATTCGGGAGCTTTCCAATCACTTATTTACATTAGAGATAATACTATTACAAAAATAAAAGGAGCTAACTGCATTATAGGCAATTATATGCATGAGGTTTCTTATGAAAATCATATAATGCAATTGGAGAAAAATGATAAAGTATTTCTTTTTACCGATGGATATGCCGACCAAATGGGAGATAAAAATAGAGGCAGATTTATGAAAAAACGACTGTTGGAACAACTAATATCTTTTAATAATATTAATTGTAAAGAACAAAAGACAGAGTTAAATAATAATTTTGAAAATTGGCGAGGCAACACTGAGCAAATTGATGACGTATTAATAATGGGAGTAACAGTATAAATAGTTACTCTATACTTTCTAATATTTGATTTACATGGTCTTTTGTTTTTACTTTTTTAAAAACTTTTTCAATAAT
>CAYRJP010000019.1:2475-19872 GCA_964424425.1 uncultured Bacteroidales bacterium
TGCAACCTGATGTATTATCTTTTGGATAAAAGTATAAAATTAATCTTTTCCCTTTAAATTGATCAAGTGTTATTATATTTCCGTTTTGGTCAAAGCCTTTAAAAGCCGGAGCTTTGTCGCCTTCATTTAATAGTGCCATAAATATTATTTTTTATTGTGGTATAACACAAGTTCTAAATTATTGTTTAGATTTAATTTGTATCTATTTTATTTTTTAACTCAATAATAGTATTTTCTAATTCTGTATTTTTTTCTTTTAAGCCTTCAATAATTATATTTACATCTTCAGTTTTTCGCTTTAACTCTTCAATATCAGATGTTTGTTGAGTTAATACTTCAATGTTTTTTTCTAAAATTTCAATGGTATTTTGCATTTCAGATATTGTTTCATTTAACGATTTTATTGCGGCAAAATTCATCCCTTCAATATTTTTAAAAACAATGTGTTTACCCTTTTTTTGAACAAATTGTTCAATAAGCTCACTGTTTACAGGCATGTAATACACAATTATAGAATCGTTGGATATGTTTACAACCTTTTTTACCGATATATAATTATATTTAGTTGCTATGTTTTGAATATCGGCATCTTCAATCTGTATATTGTTTATTTGAGCAAACAAAAAAACAGTTGTAATTGTTAGTAATAAAGTAAATAGTGTCTTTTTCATAAAAAATGTATTAATTTGAATGTTAACAAAAAATTATTTTTAAAATTAATAAAAAAACAAAACAAATAAAGTTCTTTTATTAAAGAACAATATTTTATGTTAAAGATATTGTTTGGTTTTCGACAAAGTCAGTGTTTAGCGTATAATTATATTTTGTTTGTCAAAAAAAAACAACAGCATATTTATATTTTAATTATTTTAAATATTTTAATGTCCCATTAAAAGTTTCTGTTATGCAATTAAACTACATTATCAACAAAATTTATTTAAAAAATTTAATTTTTATTTTCTCAGTATTTTTTTCAATACATGTTCAAGCAATTGATTATTACACCAACAGTTCGGGAAATTTCACAACATTGTCTGTTTGGGGAACAAATTCTGATGGAAGTGGAGCTAATCCAACTTCTTTATCCGATTTCCAGAATGGTAATAATACATTTATCATAAACGACGGACATACGATAATCATAAACGATTCAATAAACTGTGCGGGAATAACAGTAGGCGGAGGAACTTCCGGAACATTAACATTTGGTAACGATGCAACAGACAGATGGCTTATAGTTCAAGGAACCTTTACCGTTAATTCGGGAGCTACTGTTGATATTAGTGCAAATAATGCTACGCATAATCTTGAAATTCAAGGAAATTTAACTAATAATGGAACAATAAACTTTAGAAATAATTCGCAGCAAGTTGTAAATACAATACTTAACGGAACACTGACAGTAAGTGGGAATACGCCTATTTTTAATAATCTCACAATACAAGGAGGAACTGTTACTGCAGGAGTATCTTTTGATATAAACGGAACACTGACTATTGAAAATGGAGCTGTGTTTGCCGATGGCGGTTATACACATACGGTAGCAGGAAACTGGACAGAAAATGGTAACGGACGCATGACGGGAACAGGAACAATAAATATGGATGCTACTCTTGTTCAATCAATATCAACAGCAGCAACATTTAACAATATAACATTCAGCAACGGAGGAATAGTTTCAATAGGAGGAAACATCACGGTAAACGGTAATTTCTATATTACGGGAAATACAAAAGTAACAACATCCGACAGACATACTATATACGGAAATTTTACTGTTGACACCGGAAGTAAATACGAAGCAACTGACGGTTATTTATACATTTATGGAAATGATGCTCAAACCATAACCGTTACCGATGATTGTGAATTTGACAGAGTTTATTTCAGAAATGCCGACGACGACGACGATTTAAAAACAATCGTAGGAAACTTGACTGTTGACGATTACTGTTATATTGAATCAAATGCCGATGTGAAATCAACAGGAACAATAACTTTTAGCAACGGATTTGATTTACGTGGAACTTGGGATTTTTCGGGAACAGTATATTTAAAAGGAGGAACTTTTCGAAATGACTATAATAACGGCTCCAACACCGATAATAGTTTTTCTTTTGGAACAGCTGAAATTATTATTGAAGGATACCCGTATATACAAACCGGTGATATAATGATTGTTAACAATAATGTAACAATAAACAGTGGGTATCTTGTAATAAATGATAATGCGGCACTTCAAGGAACAGGTAACGACGATATATTATTAGTAAAAGACAATTGCACATTATACTTACGTGGAACAAACAATTTTCCCACAGGATTTGGCACTTATACTTTTGAAAAACTTTCAACAGTAAGATACGATGCCAACATGAATCAAACCATAAAAGGCGGTATTACTTACGGAAGATTATATTTGAGATATCAAACCAAAACAGTTGACGGAACTTTAGATATTAATGATTATTTATACTTAAATGGAGCATGTACTCTAGATTTGGGAACATACGACCATACTCTTGCCGGAAATTTATACAATGAAAGCAGTAATAATTCAATAACATGTTCGGGAGGAACATTTACTCTGGATAATCCCGATAATAACCAAACAATTTACCCATCAGGAAGTTCGGGAGCATCATATTTGTTTAATAATTTAATATTTACAAACACGGCTCCTACTGCAGTAAGAAATAAACGAATAAACGGAGATATAACTTTATCAGGTAATTTTTCAGTTACAAATACGGGAGGAAGTTCTTCGTTACCGTTAAATATTTATATTACTACAAAAAATATTTATTCGAATACAACAGGTAAAACATTTTCGGTAGGAGATAATGTGAGATTTTATTTTACAGGAGCTGATAATTTTAACGATATAGCTTCTGCTTTCTCTGTAACTCTCAATCCGCTTTCGATAATAGGGTTTTATCTTAACGGAGGCACACAAAAAATACCTTCTTTAACTTACGGAAATATTTATTTATACGGGAACGGAAATAAATCGGTTCAAGGTAATTTGGTTATAAAAGGAGATATAAGAAGAATAGGATATACACCGGTTTTGGTTGACAATGGTTATAATATTAATGCCGAAGGCAACTGGGAATTAGCAATTGCTTATACGAATATGACAGGAACAACAACATTTGATGGAGCCGACCAAACAATCAGTGCTTCTAACTTTGGAAATATTATTTTTGCAGGAACAGAAACAAAATACCTTGACGGAAACATTGATGTAGCAGGAAATATAACTATAAACAACGGTATTACTGTTAACTCCGACAACAGATATATTTATCTTGGAGGGAATTGGAATAATTCGGGAACAGGTGTATTTACTCAAACAAACGGACGCACAACATTTGACGGAACCACAGGAAATCAAACAATTTATGTTAATTCATCGAATGAGTTCGGAGATATTTATATAAATAAAACGGGAACACCGCGAACAGTAATCGCAAACAGTGATATCAGTTGCGGCAGAAATTTTATTTTTACTCAAAACAGAGGAGATTTTGACTTAAACGGACATACACTTAGCATAAAAGGAGACTGGTACATTTATACAGGTTGTACGTTTACTCATAATAACGGTAAATTGATATTCAACGGAAGTTCACAAGATCAAGTATTGCGAAATTATAATTCAGCAACCGAATATTATGATATTGAATTTAAAAATAGTGCTCTTAAAATTTTAACTAATAATGCTTTTGATTTTAATGGTGATGTATATATAAATGGAGCAACAGTAAACGGACAAGGATATAATCATCATGTTCAAGGAGATTGGGTTAATACCGGAACTTTTCAAAGCACCGGAGCTGTTGTTTTTGATGGAGCTGCTCAATCTATCGGAAGTTCAACTTTTCACGACTTGGAAATTGCAGGAACAGGAACAAAAACTTTAGCAGGAAATATATCATGTTCAGGTTGGCTTAAAATAGGACAAAGAGATACTCTTGATGTAAGTTCAAATAATTACAGCATTACAGTTGAAGAGCATTGGTATAACAATGAAGGCGACGGGTCAGGATATTTCAATTGTCGAATAGGAACAGTAACATTTGTAGGCGGATATTCAAATATAACAACCGGAGGAACAGGAGTAGGTAAACAATTTTATAATCTTAACATTAATAATTCATCATCTTATACACGACTTTATCCTACATCTAATAACAATTTAAAAGTTTTAAATAATTTAACACTAACAAGTGATGCATCTTCACCGTTTTATACTTATTACAACGATGTTTATATTGGTGGTAGTTTAATAAACGACGGAGCATATTATTATCAGAATTCGGATGCCACACCAAACAAAATAGTTTTTGACGGAACATCAGGTACTCACGAAATAAATTTTGGTGATTTATTTGTTATTCAAGATACAATTGTTATCAACGGAGGTGCAACTTATCAATTAACCGGTGATTTTAATTTTTCTCAAGGAGGAAATCTTAGAATTACAAATGGGAAACTTGATTTGAATCACCATACCCTTGAAATGTACACAGGGCAGGTTATTATTCAAACAAATGGAATATTGGAGGTAGATTCTTCGGCGGTATTAAAAGTAGAAAGATATCAAACATTTTTTAATCAAAACGGGAAAGTTTATCTTATTGGAACAACAGGTTCACCGGCAACATTAACAGCTCGAAGAAATAATTTTGAATATGTTCAAACGGGAGCATCTTCCGAATTTCATGCAAAATATTTTTTAATAAGCAATACGCAAGGTAATGGTATAGATATTCAAGACGGAATTATTGATGCCACAAATAATTTATCGTATGGAACATTCTCGGGAGGCATAGGAACAGCTTATCTTACAATAAACGGAATAAATTTAGGTTCGGGAATAACTGCAAACGAAGTTAGTTTTAATTTTCATACAGGACTTTCTTATAATGTGCAAAGAACATCAGGAACAGGAGCTGTTACATTTTCAAATGCAACAGGAACATTTGCCGGCGAATCTCATGAAAATGACGGAGGAAACCTTATTAATTGGACATATCCCGGACGTATAACTTGGGATGGCGGAGCTGGAACAAATAATTGGAATGATGCTGCAAATTGGAGTAACAATACGGTTCCCACATCTTCCGATAATGTTTATCTTGATAATTCCATTGTAACAAATGCTTATACAGTAGAAGTTAATACAACCGATGCCATTGCCAACAGAATAGATATTACTGGAACTAATACTATTACACTATCATTGAACGGAGCCGAATTAGATGTAAAAGATAATTTGACAATAAATAGCGGGAATATATTAATACAACAAAATACAACAGATACATTAAAAATAGGAGGAAACTTTTCTAATCAAGGAACATACAACTCGAATAGTGTGGGGACAATAGTGTTTAATTCACAAGGAGGATACCATACTATTAATACGAGTAGTAATTTTTATAACGTTATAATAAATTGCGATACAACTACCACATCGGTAGTTCTTGGAGGTAATATTACAATTGACAATAATCTGTCGATATTAAGCGGAACACTATCCGCTTCAAATAAAACTATTACTATTGCAGGCAATTGGGAAGTAAACGGAGGTGTTTTTGATGCTGGAACGGGAACGGTTATTTTTAATAAAAGTTCAGGAGGTAATCAAACTATTTCGGGAGGCACTTTTTATAACCTTACAACATTAAATGCTGCTGTAAAAGAGATACTTAAAAACATAGAAGTAAGTAGAGAACTTCGTATCAACAGTGGTTCATACATGAATGGAGGTGAAAAGTATATTTATATTGGAGGGCGATTTAATAATTATCAGGGTAAAGACGGATTTACACAAACAGGTTCAGGAACGGTTATTTTTAATGGTACGGGAAACTCTTATTTGCAAAATGCCGCTCATGATTCTACTGTTTTTAATAACCTTATTTTTCAAGGAAACGGAACAAAATATGTTTACGATACAATTGTAGTAAATGGAAATTTGATTAATCAACTCGGTTCAAATACATATTTGTTTGAAGATTCATACATTGTAGGAGAAGGAACATCCAATAAATTTACAATGACGGGGGGAAGATTATATGTGAGAGGAGAAAATAATTTTCCGCAAAATTTTGAAACAATAGAATTAACCGGTGGATACGTAGATTATTATTCCGATACAAATCAATATATTTATCCTACTACTTACTATAATTTAATGTTACGGGCAATACATCCTAACGACAATGAAAATAGAAACACAAAAACTGCACAAGGTGATATTACCGTTACAAATTATTGTGTTGTTTACGATACCGTTACCACATTTGATATGAATGATTTTGATTTATATCTTGGAGGATATTTTGATTTTAGATTTGCAGAAACACCACAAATAGATTGGGGTACGGGTGGTGTTATATTTTACGGAGGAAATATCGGTATAGACAGGTATATACATTTTTTTAATAATTTTACCAAAAAAGGAACGGGAACAGTTACTCTGTATGATACTATTCAAGTAAACGGAGATATGAAATTTGAGTCTGATACTCGTTTTAATATGCAAACCTATAAAGTTACTTGTGATAGTACCGGTAAAACATTTACAATGGAAGATAATACCTATTTATACACTTCGGTTTTATCTGATGATAATCCGGGTTTACCGACAGGATTTGCCAATTATGTAATAAACCCAACATCTTACATTTGGTATAGAGGAAATGGGAAACAGACAATTTATACAAATTCGGGAACAATAGAATACGGGAATCTTTATATTTATACCAATACAACCGACACTCTTTCTCTCGATGGAAAATTAGACGTAAACGGTAATTTCAGAATGTATTATAATAACCCTGTATTAAACGATAACGGATACGATATTTACATGTCGGGAACTTACAATGATTTACGAAAGTATTATCCTACAAATACAATTTATCTCGACGGAACAAGTCAAACTCTTATAAATGGAATAGGTAACGATACATTAAAGTTTAATAACTTGGTATTAAACGGTTCAACAGGAGAAAAAGTAATTCAAGAAACAGTTACCCGAATAAAAGGAAACCTTACAATAGGAGCCAACGATACATTATATCCGTTATATTATTTTGAATTTTCTGGAAATACATTTACCAATAATGGATATTTCAGACATCTGAGAAACACTGTAACTTTTAACGGAACTAATCAAACCATAGACCCCGGAGCAAATAATGATTTTTATGGAGTAATATTTACAAACGGAGGAACTAAAACTTTTTCAAATCATGGAATAGATGTTAATAACGGAACTTTTAGAATAGAAGATTCCACTATTGTTGATTTAGGTTCACTTATTCATACTGTTGCATCGGAAAATATTGAATTTGAAGATGTAAATGTAGATACATTGAGAGCCGAAAATGCCACGGTTAATTTTGATAGAAACGGCACGCAATATATACCGCGTATAACAACAAATGTTATTGAATTTTCAACAGGAGGCTGGAAAATTCTTACCGATACAATTTGGACAAATGATATTGCAATTAATAACGGAACATATTTTCGCCCCGGAGATGCAACAACAGAAGCATTTCCTATTTATGTGTATGGTAATTGGACAAATAACGGATATTTTCGTTCTCATGAGGGAACTGTTTATTTTGAAAGTAAAAATACCGATGCTAAAACAATAAAATCTAACGGTTATCAGTTTTATAATGTGATGTTTAATCAAAATGAAACATCAGTACGAACTTATACATTAGATGACAATACTGTATTTTCCGAAAACCTTACAATAGGACAAGGAGCTACTCTTAAATTAAACGGAAAAACATTGCGACTTGGCAATAACGATACAGGAACACCCGCAGGCGAAACACATGTAATTCAAAATGGAGGAACTTTGTATGTGGATGCCGGTGCTAACTTATTGATAGACTGTTCTGATGATACGGCAAGTGTTACTGTTAATTCAGGTGGAACTTTAGCAGTTATTGGGCAAGATGACAACTTTGCAACGGTTTCTCGTGCAAATAATTGGTATGCTTATAATATGACAATAGAGTCGGGTGCTACCATTAAAGCAAAATATTATCACTTTAAACATCTTGCCGATAGCGGATTATATGTTATGAGTGGTGCAACAATCGATCCTTCTAATAACTTTTCGTATGGTATCTGGTCAGATATTTATTCGGGAACAGCTCACGGTCCACAAAAATATCTATATATCGATACAGATGTTTCAAGTATTGGAAATATTACAGATATAACATTTAATCATGGAGGAACACCTGTAAAAGGAACACATTTTAATATAAAACGCGGACTTAATGCCATAGATACAATATTTATTACAGGAACGGTAAGCGGATTAATGGGAAGTGAAACTTACGAAGATGAAGGAACAGGAAATGAAATAGCCGACGACGGTAAAATACAATGGCCATCCGTATCTACTGTAACATGGACAGGAGCAACAAGCACCGATTGGTTTACCGCTTCAAATTGGAATCCGGCACAAGTACCTACAATATCTATTAATGCAGTAGTACCGGCTGCAACAAATAACCCGATAATAAATACATCAGATACAGCAAAATGTAAATCCTTAAATGTAACAAACGGAATTGTTGTTATTGATGCCGGTATTTTACAACTAAATACCGATTTAACTCTTGGATCAGGAGCAATACTTGGTGTTCAAAATTCTACATCTACAATTATTGTAGGTAGAAATTGGAACTCTGCCGCCGATGCAAACTTTATTCACGGAGACGATACTGTTAAATTTATTTCTACTACAATTACTGCCTTTATTACTCCGCGAAATGTAACATTTAAAAACTTGGTTTTTGACGGAACTTCTACATTTTTTATAGACGGAACAATACTTGATGTTGACGGAGAATTTAAAATTATAAATGGAACTGTTTATCCCAATACAAATAACTATCACTATTATTTAGCCGGTGATTTTAATAATCAAGGAGGAACATTTTCAACTGAAATAGTGGGGACAGTGGAACTAAATGGTGATAATCAGACAATTACGAACGGAACATTCAGTAAACTTATTATTGACGGAACAAATACAAAAACAACATCGGGAGATCTATACTGCCAATACAATAATTGGACAGAAACCAATAGAGCCTTGATTGTAAATTCTACATTGAAAGCCGGTAGCGGAAGCACAATGTATCTTAACGGAAATGTTTACATAGCTTCAGGAGGAACCTTTGACGATGGAAATCAAATACATCATTTTAGAGGTCATTATTGGAACGGAGAAGGAACATATACAGGTAACGGAACTATAATATTCGATGGAGGAACTCAAGCAATAAAACCATCAACATTTAATAATATAGAATTGAAAAATCAAACATCAGATTCCAGAAACACTAAATATCTTAACGGGAATGTGAATATTACCGGTAATTTTACCGTAACTTGTTATGCTTTTTATCTTTACGACTATCAAATAACAAATACATCGGGAACAGGAACATTTACAATGTCGCAGGTAGATTATCCTTACAACAGAATGTATATTAGAGGAGCAAATAACTATCCGACAGGATTTTCTACTTATATTTCTGATAAAATGAGTTATCAGATATTCGACGGAAGTGTTGACCAAACAATAAAAGGAAAAGATTCAGGATCGGCTCCTGTTATACAATATGGTCAATTATATTTAAACAGTCCGACAATAAAAACACTCGGAGGTGATATTGACATAAACGGAAGATTATATTTTTATAACGGAGAGGTTACTCTTGATGTTAGTTCTAATAATTATAAAATTAATTTAGCGGGAAACTGGTCAAACGCATATAAAGGAAGTTTTATTTGCCGTCAGGGCGAAGTGGTTATGGACGGAAGTAACGATTGGCCGGGTTCTACACAGTGGATTTATTTGGGAACATCGGGAACAAACGATTTTTATAAATTAACCATAAACAGTACATCCGACTATTTGAGGGTATATAATACCGATATTACTGTTGATAATAATTTGAATGTTATTTCAGGAAACTTTTATCTGTATAACAATTTTACAATAACAGTAAAAGGAGACTTGACAGCTTCGGGAAGTGGTAAATTTGCTACTGCCGGAACATATAAACTCGCAAAATCATCAGGTTCTGCAAATATACAAATGAACGGTTCTATATTAAATAACTTAACAATTGATGCAGGAGCAACATATACATTGCTCGATGATATGTCTCTTTACGGAACATTTGATTTAGTAGCGGGAACACTTGACTGTAGCGGGAAAACATTTAATATGGGTAATTATAACGATGTTGCAAATATTTCGGGAACATATAAAATGGGAGCAGGTGGATACTTGAAAATGGGTAACAATTGCACAATGAACATATTGTCGGACGGAGTTATTGAGGTAATAGGAGACGAAGGAAATATTGCAACAGTTACAAGTCAAGCTACAAACAGATATAATTTTTCTGTGGAATCAGGAGCTGTTATTAAAGCTAAATACTATCTGTTTGAGTATATGTCAAGTGCCGGTATTTATCTGAAAGACGGTTCTTCAATTGATGCAACATATAATTTCAGTGAAGGAACGTTTACAAATCCGGCATCGGGCGGAACATGTTTAAGAATTGAAAACAATCAATCGTTCTTTGGTGAAAGTTCTAGAATAAACAATGTAACTTTTCCGATTAATCAGGGTAACGGAACTTATAACGTAACAAAAACATCAAATACTGTAGGACAATTGGAATTTTATAATTCAACAGGACCCTTATCGGGTGAAAGTTATGATAACGATCCGGGAAATTTAATATTCTGGACAGGACCCGTAACACTTACATGGACAGGAAATATTGATGATAATTGGTTTGACAAACGAAATTGGGATGCAAGTAACGGAGTACAAAAAATACCTACACCAACCGATGATGTTATTATTGCGGAAGCATTAAATGCTCCGATAATAACAAAAGACAGTACTTTTGCAAAAAATCTTACAATTGAGAATGGAGCATTTTTGACATTAAATTCATCGGGCGGAGATAGCGATACAACACTGGTTGTTTACGGAAATATTACAAACGAAGGAACATTAATAATGACAAATACAACAGACAGTTTGGTTGTAAACGGAAACTGGGAAAGAAAGAGCGGAGCTGTCTTTGATGCAGGAAACGGAACGGTAATCTTAAAAGTAACATCAGGAACCAAATCGTTGATTAACGGCGATGCTAAATTTAATAATCTTGTTATTAATGCAACAGGAACTCTTGAACTTAATTCTGATACATATATTGGCGGTAATCTCGAAATAAAATCGGGAACTCTTGATGTAACAAACAATAATTATGATTTATGCATTAGAGGTAATTTTATAAATTCTTCAACATTTAATGCTCGTAACGGACTTGTTTCTTTAAAAGGAACAGTTTCGGGTAATGTAACATTTAATCCGGGAGTATCAAGTTTGTATGATTTGAAAATTGATGCATCTTCATCAACAAATTATCAACTTGCATCAAACATTACGGTAACAAACAGTATTGATATTTTTGGTGGAACCATTGATGCAAACGGACATATCATAAATTTTGGAGATGGAGATGCCGACGAAGTTCTTACAATAGAAGGAGGAACTTTGAATTTAGATACAGGTTCTTCATTACTAATGGGAAGAGGAGCGTCAATTATTGTTAATTCAGGTGGTATTTTTAAAGCCATAGGTACAGATGACGATAATGTTGCGACAATAACAAGTCAATCAACAACAAATTACTCATTTACGATAAATTCGGGAGGTGAAATACAAGCTCAATATTTTGAAATTGATTATATAGATGCTACAGGTGTTTGGTTTAAATCAGGTTCTACAATAAACACCACATATAATCTTTCTAACGGAACCTTTTCAAACGGACAATCGGGAGGTCGTTACTTGTTGTTTGAAAACAGCTTTACTGTTGGAGCAAATGATACTATTCGCGATGTGATATTTAATAGTGGTCCTGATATTAATGCCAAACGAATTACAGGAACCAATCCTGTAATATTTAAAGATGCATTCGGGTTACGTGCTAGTTATTATTATGAAGAGGACGAAGAAGCTTCGCCTGCAGCACACACCGGACTTGTTCGTTGGTATTATACCGACCCTACACTTACGTGGACAGGAAACGATTACTCAAATAATGTTAGGTGGGATAACCAACACAATTGGAGTGATGGAGAAGGTGGCGACGGAGTACCTAATTACAATACAAACGTATTTATTCCCGATGTAGATCACGACCCTATTTTAGCGGCAGGAACTGACGATTCGGTAAAAAATATTACAATATATTCGGGAGGTCATCTTACAATAGGCGGAAATATGGATTTGATAATTCAAAATAACTTATCTGGCGATGGAACTCTTACAATTTCTAACGGGTCAAATACTACCATTGAGGTAGGTGATAACTGGGATAATCTTGGAACTTTTGAACATGGAGGAAATTCTACAGTTAAGTTTGTTAAAGCAAGTGGAACAATAGATGTAAATCCGGGCAGTAATCCGTTTTATAATCTTGAATTTAATAGTAATGGCGACGGAACAGGGTCGGCAACATTCCGAACATCATCGACTTTTGATATCGATGGTGATTTAACTATAGCTGCAAATACAACTTTTGAAGTTACATCATCTTCTCATTCGATAAATATTGGTGGTGATTATTCAAATAGCGGAACTTTTATCAGCGATGGTGCTACTGTTACTTTTGACGGTTCAGGTAATCAATCGTTAAACAGTGTGGGAGTTGAAAGTTTTGCCGATATCTCGTTTACGGGAGGAGGAACAAAATTATTGAATTGTGATATTTCTGTTAACGGAGATTTGAATATAGGTTCAGGTGCTACACTAAATTGTGGAACTCAAACTATTACTTTAATAGGTAACTGGGTTGATAACGGAACATTTACATCTTCAACAGGTCATGTTAAATTTATGGGTTCAACACTTCAAAATATTACAAAATCAACAACTGAAAGTTTTTATAATTTGACCATAAATAATACAACATCGGGTAATGCCATAAAATTAAATACTGCTGTAAATATTTCGAAAACACTCTATTTAACCGATGGTATAATAGAGTCAAGTTCATCATCAATATTAAATATCTTGGCGGGAGCGATAATTAATGACGGAACAGTTGCCAATTCGGGTAGTGTATCAAGTTATATCGATGGACCTGTTACAAAAACAGGAGATACCGATTTTACTTTTCCGGTAGGAAAAGGAAGTATTTTTGCCCGTTTGGGAATATCGGGAATAACAGGAAGTTCATCTAAATTTAAACTTGAATATTTTGATATAGCACCTTCAAATACAAGTAATATGACACCGCTGCTTAATGAAATAAGTACTGTTGAATATTGGTCGTTAAGTAGAGAATCGGGTAGTGCCGAACCGATAATTACTCTTTATTGGGAAAATGAAACACGCAGTGGGACTCAAAAAGAAGAGGATGTTGTGGTTGCTCAATATAGCGGAGCCGCTTGGGTATCGTTTGGAGGAAAACCTGCTACCGATAATGGAGATGGAACAGGATATTGTACAGCGACAACAAAAGTTACAACATTTGATGATATTACAATCGGATTTGAGTATCCTACTGCAACATGGGACGGAAGCGAAAGTTCAGATTGGAACGCCCCTAATAACTGGGATTTAGGATATGTGCCAAATAATAAAGTTAACGTTGTTATTCCTGATGTTACATCGTTACCCAACAGTCCCGATTTAGGGTCAGGTTCGAATGCTACAATGTATAATATTAAAATAGAAAACAACGGAAATCTTACATTATCAAATGGTAAAGATTTGGTAGTTTATGGAGATTTTACAATAAATTCGGGAGGAATATTTGAAGTAACATCAGGTTCGGCATCGTCAATTTATATTTATAATAAATGGACAAATAGCGGCACATTTACTCCGGGCGGAAGTTCAACTGTTTATTATAGTAGAACCGATGATCAGGATATATCAATTACCGAATTTGATAATCTTGTAGTTGCAGGTTCGGGAAACAAAACTTTGTCATCGGATATTGTTATTAATAAAAATTTAAATATACAAAGTACTTTGGTTAGCGGAGCAAATAAAATTACCATAGGAGGTGATTGGTCAAATACAGGAACATATACAGGAACAAACGGAACAGTTGAGTTTAACGGAACAACACAACAAACCGTAACAAAAGGCGGAGATGGAGAAACATTTTATAATTTAAGAATAAATAATAGTTATGAAACAATGCCGCAAATAGTGTTAAACGGAAAAATAACGGTAGCATCAACTTTATGGATGAACGACGGTATAGTTCAAACTACAAGTGCTAATCTGATTACAATGGCTTCGGGGGCATCTGTTACTCAATATGTTGATACTTCGTATTTTGTTGGACCGGTAAGATTATTCGGATCAAATAACTTTGATTTTCCCATAGGGAAAGATACTGTTTATGCTCGCTTGGGATTATATGATATTACCGGAAACGGAATTTTTACGGCGGAGTATTTTAACAGTGCTCCAACTGAAGATATATCAAATAACGATGGAAATTTTGAAACTATAAGCAGTATTGAATATTGGACAATTGACAGAGTAGATGCAAATTATTCTGCAAAAGTTAAATTATTTTATGAAGATTCAGCTCGAAGTGAAATTTATAACCCCGCTGATTTACTTGTAGCTCATTATAACGGCTCACGGTGGGTTAGTGAAGGAAGTACAGCCAATAGCGGTTCGCCGGCATTGTCGGGTTGGGTAACATCAGGGCAGGTAAGTAGTTTCAGCCCGTTTACTTTTGGTTCATCATCTTATAATTCAAATCCGTTGCCTGTTAAGTTAACCGATTTTTCAGTAAATGTTGTTGATAATCATATTGTTGTTAGTTGGAAAACAGAGACAGAAAGTAATAGTAATTATTTTACTGTTCAACGTTCAAATAACGGAACCGATATTGAAAATATTGGTGATATATTTGCTGCAGGATATAGTTTAAAACCTTTAAAATATTCATTAATTGATAATAATCCTTATGTAGGAACAAGTTATTATCGTTTAATTCAAACTGATAATAATGGTGATAAGTCTGCTTATGATTGGAAATCGGTAAATTATTTACCTGATGCTAATATGACAGAATCATTTACCATTAATGTATATCCGATTCCTGCACCTCAAAATAAAATAAATATAGAGTTGATTGTTAAAAATAAAGGAACTTACATTATTGAGGTGTTTAATACAACAGGAAAAAGAATATATACCGATAAATTGAATTTTGATACAGGAAATAAAGTTTATAAAATGAATTTGGATAAGTTGCCTAAACTACCCGAAGGTATATATTTATTAAATATTTCAAATAATGATAATAAAAAGCAGATAAAGTTTATTGTTAAATAGTTACTTAATAAGTTTATTAGTAAATAATCAACGTTTATAAAATAATATAGTTATATCTTTTTTTAGATATAACTATATTTATTCTTTATAATTAAATACATAAAACAAATGAAAATATTGGGAAATATTATTTGGTTTTTATTTGGAGGGATACTAATTGCTATTGAATACTTTTTATCAAGTATTGTACTTTTTATTACAATAATAGGTATTCCTTTTGGAATACAAACTTTAAAACTGGCCGGTGTGGCATTATGGCCTTTTGGTAAAGAGATAATATCAACAGAAAAAAGCAGTGGATGCTTAACAATTTTAATGAATTTATTATGGATATTAACAGGAGGTATATGGATTAGTTTATCTCATTTGATATTTGGTATTTTATTTAGTATTACAATAATAGGATTGCCCTTTGGATTACAGCATTTTAAGTTGGCAGGATTAGCTATAGCTCCATTTGGCAAAGAGATTATAGATACCGAATAGTTAATAGCTAAAAAAGTAAGAAAATAGTATATATTTTTACTGTTTATCAACAAATTCCAATAAATCGGCTACAATAAAAGTGCTTCCACCCACAAAAATAATATCATTGGGTTGGGCTTGCGACAAAGCAAAGTTGTAAGCATCTTTTACCGTAGAAAATGTTTTACCGTTAAGCCCGGTTAAAGATGCTTTTTCGGCAAGAGAGTTTTCATCCATAGCACGCGGTATTTTTGCTTTGGTAAAATAATATTCGGCATCAGCAGGAAACAGTTTTAAAACATTTTGAATGTCTTTATCGTCAACCATTCCCATAATAATGTGAAGAGTATTCTTTTGCAGTTTTTGCAATTGGTTTACAACCTCTTTTATACCGTCGATATTATGAGCTGTATCGCAAATTACTTTTGGTGATGTACCGATAACTTCCCAACGACCTCTTAGTCCCGTATTTTTTTTGACATTAGCCAAAGCTGCAACAATATCATCTTTAGGAATATTAAACATTGGTATTAAAACTTGCAAAGCTGCAAAAACTGTTCCCACATTTTTTTGTTGATATTCGCCAAGTAAGTCAAGAGATATATTAAATGTAGTGCCACTTTGAGCATTTTTTATTGCAATCTCTTGATATTCACCTGTTTGATTTATAATTTTTGTATAAAATCTTCGTTTTGCAAAACAAGTCATAGCTCCTGTGTCTTGAGCTTTTTTTAGTAAAATATCTTGTATTTCAGGGTCTTTTTCACCTGTAATTACAGGAATATTACGTTTAATTATTCCAGCTTTTTCCAAAGCAATCTTCTGTTTTGTATCTCCTAAAAATTGCATATGGTCTAACCCGATATTTGTTATTATGGTTAAAATAGGTGTAATAATATTTGTAGAATCGAGCCTGCCGCCCAAACCTGTTTCAATAATTGCAATATCAACATTTTGTTTGGCAAAATAATCGAAAGCCATTGCTACGGTAATCTCAAAAAACGACGGCTTTATTTTACTTATTATATCTTTATTATCATTAACAAAATTAACAACATAATCTTTCTCAATCATTTTGCCGTTTACCTTAATTCGCTCTCTGAAATCAAGCAAATGAGGCGAAGTATAAAGTCCGGTTTTCAGTCCCGCCTGTTGAAAAATAGAGGCAAGCATATGCGATACCGAACCTTTTCCGTTGGTGCCGGCTATATGAATGGTTTTATATTTTGTGTGAGGATGCCCCAGATGTTTATCCAATTCTATGGTATTGTTTAAGTCAGCTTTATAAGCAGCCTTACCAATACGTTGATACATAGGTAGCTGAGAGAATAAAAAATCTAGTGTTTGTTTGTAGTTCATGTTGTTTAATAAAATAAAACTGCATTTGTTTTACAAAATAATAATATATATTTATTTTTTGCTAACTTTATAAAGAATGTTACACAATAAAAAATATTTTTTTATTGTTATTTATC
>CAYRJP010000020.1:0-19727 GCA_964424425.1 uncultured Bacteroidales bacterium
ATCATGTAACCTTGCAACCCGAGTATTTGGTTGATGATAGTAAGAATGTGGTGGTTTGAAAAAAGAGAAAAGTAGAAGAAAATGTTTTAATTAATATTATATTTGTTGCGTTTTTATGAAAAATAAAAAATTAGTCAATGAAAAATAAATTCACAAAAGTTACAATGATAGGATTGGGCTATATTGGCTTACCTACAGCAGCTCTTTTAGCTAAGAATAGTATTTATGTTCATGGAGTTGATATTAATCAAGATGTAGTAGATACAATAAATAGAGGTGAAATTCATATAGTAGAACCTGAGCTTAATGAATATGTTTCAGAAGCTGTAAAAAAAGGATATTTAAAAGCATCAACAAAGCCGGTAGAATCGGATGTTTATGTAGTTGTAGTGCCAACTCCTTTTAAAGGAGAACATGAACCTGATATTTCGTATGTAGAATCAGCAACGAAAGCTATATTACCCTTGTTGAAGGAGAATGATTTGTATATAATAGAGTCAACTTCACCCATTGGGACAACTGAAAAGATGCAAGAATTGATATATGCACAACGCCCTGAATTAAAAGATAAAATACATATGGCATATTGTCCGGAAAGAGTACTGCCGGGAAATGTTATGTATGAATTAGAACATAATGATAGAGTTATAGGTGGAGTTGATGAAAAATCAACTCAATTGGCAATAGAATTTTATAGAAATTTTTGCAAATCAGATTTACATCCTACAAATTCGCGAACAGCAGAGATGTGTAAGTTGACTGAGAATGCTTCTCGTGATGTTCAAATAGCTTTTGCAAATGAACTTTCGTTGATATGTGATAAGGCAGGAATAAATGTTTGGGAACTTATAGAATTGGCAAATAAACATCCCCGAGTAAATATTTTACAACCTGGAGCCGGTGTTGGTGGACATTGTATTGCTGTTGATCCTTGGTTTATAGTTTCAGATTATCCTATGGAATCAAGATTAATTGGTAAGGCAAGAGAAATCAATAACCATAAATCGTTTTGGTGTGCAGAAAAAATTGAAAATGCAAAACTACGTTTTGAATTAGAAAATGGTAGAAAACCAAAAGTTGCTGTAATGGGACTTGCTTTTAAGCCGGATATTGATGATTTAAGAGAATCTCCAGCAAAATATATTGCACAAAAAGTAATGCAAAGTGAAAATAATGGAAATATTATGGTGGTAGAACCAAATATTGAAGAACATTCAATTTTCAAATTAACCGATTATAAAAAAGCTTACGAAGATGCTGACATTGTAGCTTTTCTTGTTGCTCATAAAGAATTTAAAACATTACAATATAAAAAAGATAAAGTAATACTTGATTTTTGTGGGGTATTTAAGCGATAGGTTTATAATCTACGATTACATTTGATAATTTTACAAATAATTAATTTTACTAATTTGTGTAAAATCGTGGATAAAAAAAATAATATGAAGAAAAAAATATTAATAGTATTTGGCACACGTCCCGAAGCGATTAAAATGGCTCCGGTGGTAAAAGAGTTTCAGAAAAACAGTAATAATTTTGAAACAAAAGTGTGTGTTACGGCTCAACATCGTGAAATGCTCGATCAAGTATTGAAAATATTTGATATAACTCCCGATTATGATTTAAATATAATGAAACAGGGACAAGACTTACACGATATTTCGGCAAGAGTATTAGTAGAGATACGTCCTGTATTGCAGGATTTTAAACCTAATGTAGTGCTTGTTCACGGAGATACTACAACCTCCACAATGGCAGCATTGGCAGCTTTTTATCAACAAATACCTGTGGGACATGTTGAGGCAGGATTACGAACTTATGATATTTATTCACCTTGGCCTGAGGAAATTAACCGTCAGCTTACCGGTAGGATTGCTACTTATAATTTTGCTCCTACAAAATTATCTGAACAGAATCTACTTAGTGAAAATATAGGTAAGAATAAAATTTTTGTAACAGGTAATACTGTAATAGATGCTTTACACTTGGCTCTTGATAAGATAAGTAGCAATTCGGAATTATCTTTGAAACTAAAAAAGCAATTGACAGATTTTGGATATAATACTAAAGCTGTAGAAGCAGGAAAACGAAAGTTAATTTTAATTACAGGACATCGCAGGGAAAATTTTGGAGAGGGATTTGTAAATATGTGCGAAGCAATGAAAGAAATAGCACAAAATAATCCCAATTTTGATTTGGTTTATCCTGTTCATCTTAACCCAAATGTGCAAAAACCCGTTAATGAAATACTTGGCGATATTGAGAATATTTATTTGATACAACCTCTTGAATATCTACCGTTTTTATATTTAATGGAAAAAAGCTATTTGGTACTTACCGACAGCGGAGGCATTCAGGAAGAAGCACCGAGCTTGGGTAAACCGGTTTTAGTTATGCGAGATACAACTGAACGCCCCGAAGCTGTTGATGCAGGAACGGTTATACTTGTAGGAACCGATAAAAAAGCTATAGTAGATAATGTAAATATTTTAATAACAGATAAAGAAAAATATAAAAAAATGTCGAAAGCTCATAATCCGTATGGCGACGGTAAGGCAAGTGAAAGAATAGTAAGTATTTTAGTATAATAGCAGAAGTGGAGCAGAAAGAATTGTTACATATTATCTCGTTAAATGAAAGTGAGACACTTGACTTTAAGCGATCATGGAAAGATGATTACTTAAAAACAATTTGTTCTTTCAGTAATGATAATGGAGATATATTACTACTTGGTGTTGATGATGATAAAACAATTATTGGAGTAAATGAAGCCGATAAATTACTTGAAATATTATCAAACAAGATAAATAATAAGCTTGGAATAATTCCACAAATAGAAAAAATTATTATTGACAATAAGAATATTATTAGTATTGATGTAAAAAGATCTTATGCGCCTGTTTCATATCATGGTTCTTTTTATTATCGAAGTGGTAGTGTTACCATGCAACTGAAAGGTTCTGAACTTGCTAATTTCTTATTAAAAAAATACGGAACAACGTGGGATGCGGTGGAAATTGATAATTTTTCCATTGAAGATATTGACAAAGAAACAATTAATAAATTCAAAAATCTTGCAAAAAACAGACTTCCATATTTATCAGAAGAAACAGATATTGTAGAAATTTTAACAAAATTAAACCTTTATAATAACAGCAAGTTGAATAGAGCAGCAGTTTTATTATTTGCAAAAGACCCGCAAAAATATTTTGTACAATCGTTCTCAAAAATAGGAAAATTTATTTCAGATACAGATCTTATTGCTGATGATATTATTGAGGGTAATTTATTTAATCAAGTAGAGAAAATTATTGAGTTACTCAAAATTAAGTACTTAAAGTCAAATATATATTATGAAGGCATTTATCGTAAAGAAAAATTAGAATACCCAGAAACAGCTTTACGAGAGGCAGTAATCAATGCACTTATTCATCGTGATTATACAAATAACTCAAATTTACAGATCAAAATATTTGACGATAAACTTATAATGACTAATGGGGCACTGTTTCCATGGGAATTATTTATTGACAGTTTAAAATCATTCCATCCTTCACTACCAAATAATCCCATTATAGCAAAAGTTTTTTATTTTGCAGGACTTATTGAAAGTTGGGGACGTGGAACCATAAATATAATAAATGATTGTAAAGCATTAAATATTCCGGAACCGGAATATAATTATCAAGCAGGTTTTTTTAGTATTATTTTTTATAAGAAAGTAAATGTGCCTGTAAATGACAGGCAAAAAGGTATTTTAGAATTATTAAAAAATAACCCGTTGTTAACAATAAATCAAATATCTAATCATTTTAAAGTAACAAGATTAACAATAATAAGAAATTTAAAAAAGTTAAGAGAATTAAATTTAATAAAACGTATTGGTTCCGATAAAACAGGTCATTGGGAAGTAATAAATCGGTAAAAAAGATAAAAAATTATTTTTTTAATAGAAAAAAATAATACTATCACAATAAATGAATTAAGCAGAATATTAAACCAAACTATACAATAGAAAACTATTTTTGTTTTCTATTGTATAGCGATAAAGAACTACATCTATTTTGGACAATAACCAAAATGGTGTATTTCTAAATCGGGGTTAACCCTTACTAAATGCCGTAAGTTCGCTATTTCACAACTCCTACTGCATAAGTCGGGTTAAACGTTTCAAAACGAACTATATTGAGAGATATTGAAAAACTCAAAAAATTAAATAAATTAGGCAATGAAAAAAATGGACATTGGGAAGTAATAAATCAGTAAGAATAATTAGAATGATATTAGAGCAATTACTTTATATAATTTTATATGCTGAGGGTAAATAAAAGTGTAAGTACTCATTTATAAATGCAGTGGTGAATAGTTCATGTTAATAAATGTTATTGTTAATGATTATTAAAAAATATTTTAATATATTGAAGTTTTACACAGTATCTGAAATTTTGGCTAAGGGACTTAATTGGTTATTATTAATTATTTTGCCAAAAATAATATCTGTTGATGTTTTTGGTGTGATAGCATTACTAGTAGCTTTTGAGAATTTTATTTTGCCAATATCGTTAAATGGACAGAATGTAACAATTTTAAGATTTTTACATAGGTTTTATAGTTTAAAGAATTCTTTTCTAAAATCTGTACTAATAATTTTATTAAAATGGAATTTAATAATTATACCTCTTAGCATAACTATAGCATTAATATTCTTTAAATCAGTTTCGTTTATTATTATTGCAATAATAGTTCCTATGCTGGCAATTAGAGAGATAGTATTAAATTATTTAAGAGTAACAGAGAATACTAAGAATTACTTATCAATTAGAGTAACTTTTCAGCTAATAAAATTCTTATTAGTACTCGGATTAGCAATATTTTTCCCAAATTCTTCTTTAACCTATCCTGTTGGTTTGTTAATAGCAACAGTTATTAGTTTAGAACAAATATATATAAAATTAAAGGATGAATTTGTTATTAAGGATATTATTAAAGCTACTGATAAATTGTCGAAGATGTTTTTTTTATTTGGTTTTCCAATAGTTTTTCATGGGTTAAGTAATGCGATTATTATGTTTTCAGATAGATATATGATAGATTTCTTTTTAGGAAAATATTATATAGGGTTGTATTCAGTTGCCTATTCAATAAGTTTTTCTCTTTTTTTTATATTGTATATAGGAGGGCTAATTTTTCAACCTTTTTTATATAAGTCAAAAAATAATAATAGAAAATCGGAAGTGTATTTGACATTATACACTAATAGTATATTTGTGGTTATTGCTTTGGCAGCAATATTTATGATAATTTTATTTCCTTATTTAATAAAATTGTATCCAAATGATTATTTAACAATAGGAGACGTGTTTATAGTTTTGGTTTTTACTAATCTTTTTATTCCATTTTATCATCAAGGGAATTACAGATTAACATTAAAGAATAAAACTCAATTTTTACCCTTAGCTTCTGCTTCTGCTGGAGTTTTAAATATTGGATTGAATATTTTTTTCATTCCTAAATATGGGATTATTGGAGCAGCATACAGTTCTATGTTTGCTAATATATTATTAATGTTAATAGTTAATTTAGCAAGTTATTCATTTTTTAGAATGAATAATATTGTAATTATTCTATTATTAATAGTAGGAGCTTTTATAATTTTTATCTATCAAGAGATGTTATTTGTTATTTCTTATATGATAATAATTTATATAGTGTTATCATTTGTTAACACTTTTTTTGTTTATAAAAATATTAATTATGAAACAGAGAATAATTTATAAAATAATAGTATTGCTATTATTATTTATTTTTTCTATTATTCCATTCTTTGTTAATAAAGAGTGTATTAGGGGGTATTTAGTGTTTAATTATGGAATAAATATTGTGTTTCTTGTTATATATGTGTATTTAGAGAGTAATAGAATTAGTGTATTTCTTTCACCTGTTTTTCTAACATTATTATATTTAAATATTAATTTTTTTATAGGTTCTTGGGCTTATAATGAAGGATATATTTATTATCCTAATTGGATAAAAGATTATAATAGTTTTAAGCATTTAGGTGTTATAACTTTCTATTTTAATTTAAGCAATATTTTTTTATTATTATCTTATGAAGCGGCCAGAAATAGATTTTTTTTGTTGAGAATTAATTATAATACTTTGAAAGTGAGTAATAAGAGTGGTCTTATAATTATTTTTATAAATGCACTATTACTTTTTTTATTATCAAAAATTAATCTTGATTTGAGTATTATTGGTGGAACTGGAGATTTTTCAATAGCACCAAAATCAATAATAGCCATTATTCTATTTTTGTTAATAAAAAAGAGATTTAATAAGTTGAGGATTTTTTATTACTTAATAGTATTATTTTTCTTTGTAATAGCTTCATATGATAATAAACGAGATGCTATATTTTTGGTTCTTCCTATCCTGTTAATAGAATTGTTAGATAAGAGAATTTATTATAATATAAAAACGTTTTTTATAACACTTATACCTTTAAGTATTATTGTTTATTTTATTCTTTTAATGTCAATTGCTAGGGGGTATGGACAGTATCCTGTTAGCGGTGTAATAGAGTCAACAAAGTATGTAGATGATTATATTAAAACAGATGAGTTTATTATATATTTTATGAATAATATTGAGGTTTCAAGTACGACCTATAATTCAATGCATGCTATTGAAATTATTTTGGAGCAACCAAATTTGATGACTTATGGTGAAACAATAATAAAATTTCTATTTGCACCCATTCCAAGAAAATATTTTACACATAAGCCAAGGAGTATGGTAGATATTTATACAATGATATCAGACCCTGAGTTTAGAAAAGAAGGTAATTCATATCCTATTGTCATTCAGTCAGAAGCATTTTGGAACTTTCATTTTATGGGGCTTGTTTTCTTGTTTTTTCTTTATTTTATTTCTAGTATTTTCTACAATACATTGTTAAAACAATTGAAATATAGGTTATTATCAGGAGTTAATGTTGTGTTACTTTATGGGTACACTATTTTTCTTTACATACCTAGAGGAAATGGAATAGGTGATTTTGTAATTTATTTTACAATTGGTTTTCTTTTTTATGTGTTATTGAAATTAATATTTATTTCAGTAAGTGTTAGGTTTAAATAAAAGCTATGTTAAGAAAGAATAATAAATATCATAGTAAAAAATACTTTGTAGTATTAATTAGCATTGTTTTATTTAATATCTCAGTTTTTTCACAAAGCAATAATAATTATGATACATGCAAAACCTTATTTAAGAAGAATGTATTGGTAATCAAAAAAGCAGAGTTTTATAAAGGTAGCTTAGGTGGAATATGGGAAGTATGGAGATTCAAAAATCCACATTTATATGTGGAGTGGAGTAGTGTAGATTTACCGCATACATATAATAATTATGATGTGGTTGATGAGGAACCTGGTTATTACCAAGGTGTAGCTTGGTATAGGATGAAAGTTAGAATTGATAATTATAAAAATAAGAGGTATATTTTAAATATTGAAGGTGGGGGACCTAAAATGAATATATATATATTCAACAAAAAAGTAGGAACAACTATATCTTCATATCAAGAATCTACTTTTGATATAACAGCTTATGTTAATTGGGTTAAAGAATCACCGTCATTAAATAGAATGTTTGATGGGTTAGTACCAATAGCAATAAAGTGTGATAACTCAAGAGACTTAAATAATATTCCGTCTAATACTAATGATTTTCCAATTTATGGAGGATTATTTAGAAAAATTACAATATCAGTAAAGGGAAAGAAATACATTGATAAAATAAATTTTGATTATGATTTTAGTAAAAATAAAAAATCATTACAATTCTCTATTAGAGGTATTATTAACTCCTTGTTTAAGGATAGTATCAACAATTTGTTGTATATAAAGGTTTTTGATAATAATAATTGTAATATAGTATATACTGATTCTTTTTATGTGAAAAGGAATATATTGTATACTTCGAATAAAATTAAAAACGTAAGTTTGTGGTCACCTGATACCCCACATTTGTACACATTGTTATTAACTCTTAAAGAAAATGGAAATGAAATTGATAATTATGCAATAAATGTTGGTTTTAGATATTTTGAATTTATTAAACATGGAGCTTTTTATTTAAATGGTTTAAGATTATTATTAAAAGGTGTATGTCTTCATGAAGATTTTTCAGGAGTAGGAGCTGCTGTTAGGGACAGTATTCATGAAAAGGAAATAATTCAAATAAAAAAGATGGGAGCAAATTTTATACGTTTAGCACATTATCAACAGTCATCTACGATTATAGATTTATGTGATAAATATGGGTTAATAGTTTGGGAAGAGATTCCATGGAGCCGTGGAGGAGTTGGGGGAGTAGGACATCAGTTGTTAATAAAAAGTTCATTAGAGAATATGATTATACAACATTACAATCATCCATCAATAATAATTTGGGGGCTAGGTAATGAAGTTGATGCTTATGATGATTTTTCTGGTTCAAATAGAGAAGGTGTAATATCAATGTTAACGAAGTTGCAAAATATTGCAGATTCACTAGATAAAAACAGAAAGACAGTGGTAAGAAGAGTGCCATATTGTTCGCATATTACAGATATTTATTCTCCATCATTATGGGCAGGATGGTATAGTGGTAGTTATAAAGATTATGAAAATATGCTTACCAAACATTATTTTGAAGTTGATCATTTTATTCATGCTGAGTGGGGGGCAGGTAGTATAAAAAATAGACATTCAGTTAATCCATATTTATTGAGAGATGAAATACTTAGGAATGGTGATGGAGAAGAAAAAACTAATTCACAATTATTTTATGGAGGTGAAGTTAGGTATTCAAAAGATGGTGATTGGTCAGAAACTTATGCTTGTGATTTGGTAGATTGGCACTTATCTGTTATGGAAAAATTATCGTGGTTTACAGGAGCTTTATATTGGTCATACAAAGATTTTGCTACTCCTCTCCGTAAGAATAATCCGATACCTTATATGAATCTAAAAGGAATTGTCCAAAGAGATATGAATCCTAAAGAAATTTATTATGTTTTTCAATCACATTGGGCAAAAACACCAATGCTACATATTTATGGGCATGAATGGAAAATTAGATGGAATGATGATACAACTACTATAATACCAATAAAAGTGTATTCTAATTGTGATAAAGTTCAGATGATTATTAATGATTCTTTATTACAAACAAAATATAAGGATGTAACAGAATTTCCTGCACAAGGTTTTGTCTGGTATATAAAAAGTGAAACGGGTGTATATAATATAAAAGCAATAGGTACAAATGGTGAAGATGAAATAGTTGTTGACACAATTTCATTTAGAGTAATAAAAAGAAATTGGATTGAGCCAAGTAGGTTTATTATATTAGAAAATAAGATTTCAAATGATACGTTATTAGTAAAAATAGCATTAATTGATGAAAATGGTAATATTTGTTTGGATTCTAGAGAAATTGTTAATTTTTTTGTTACAGGTGGAGGTGAGTTAGTAAAAAATATGGGGACAGTTTATGGTTCTCAACAAATAGAACTCACAAATGGAGTTGCTTATGCAAAAATTTTAATAAAGAATAAAAATGATAGTATTTTTTTGAGTGTTAATAATAGATTAGTAGGTACCACATTTTTTTCAATAAATTATGAGTCAAAATAAAATTTTATACATATTACCTATTCCTAGATTTTTTTCTCAACTAAATAATATTGGAGGGCATGTAACACATGTATTTGGAATAGTTAATTCATTTATAAAGCAAGGATATCATGTTCATATATATTCAGAAGAAATAATAGATATTCTTAGAGATAATGAAAGAATTTCATCGACAATTATTTTCTCTAAATTTTCAAATATATTTTGCAGGCAAATATGGGCTATACGTTTAATTTTTAGTATTAAAAAACATGTTATTCATAATAAATATGATTTTTGTTATATTAGATATTCGACCGGATTTGCATTATGGTATCCATTATTAAAAATATATCTAAAAAATATACCTCTTATTATTGAAGTAAATAGTTTTGCTCTACAGCGAATTAATAAATCATTTATTTTGAGAATTATTGAAAAAAATGCATTGGGTGTAGCAAACTTAATTGTAGCAGTTTCAGACAAAGTTAAATTTGATATTACTAATCTATTAAGTACAAAATTATCAAAAAAAGTTGCAGTAATACCTAATGGTGTAGATGTAGAAAGATTTAATTCTGCATTATCAAATATAAGTGATAAAAAAAATACGCAGTTTAGTATTGCTTATGTAGGTGTATTAAAATATGACTATGGATTGGAAGAATTGATAGATGCATTTAAAAAAGTTCAAACAGTAAAGAAGAATGTTTTTTTACATATAGTTGGTGAAGGTCCCTTTTTGAAAGAATTAAAAAAAATATCAAAGAATATATCAAATATTATTTTTCATGGCAGTGTGGCTTTTCAAGAGATACCTAATTTATTACAATCATTTGATATTTTAATTAATACAAGTTCACAAAAGATAGTTTTTCAATCGCCGACTAAAATTTTTGAATATATGGCTGCCGGTAAACCAATAATATCGGCAGATAACCCGCAAGTGAGTAAAATACTTAAAAATGGAGAATGTGGTATTTTGTATCCGATGAATAATACAAACATTTTTGCAGAAAAAATATTAGAACTTATAAATAATCCGGATTTAAGAAACAAAATAGCAAAAAATGCTTTAAAAGAAGTAAGCAAATTTCATTCATGGGATGCAAGAGTCAATAGCATAATAAAAGAATTAAATAATAAATTAGAATGAAAAAGACTTATTACACAATCAATAAAATAGTGCATTATAAAGATGATAATATGTGCATTGCCTCTAAGGGAATAAATATATACGTAAGTAAAGATAATGAAAATTCATGGGAAAGATTATTTTCTTTACCTGTCAGTTTTTTTACAAAAATTAAGAATAAATTTAAATTAAGTAAAAGACTATTTAGAGAAGGTATTCACCATATCATATTATTCAAAAATATAATTACTGTTTTTGCAGGAAAATATATTTATAAATATAATATTACAACAAAAGAGTTTATTGATACTCAAGCTTTGACAGGTTCTAGACCTCTATGTGTTGCTATAACAAAACAAGGTGATATATTATATGGAGAATATACTGGAAATAAAGAACGAAAAAGTATTAGAATTTTTAAAAATAATTATAAAGAAAAAACTTGGGAAGAGATATATAAACTTAAAAATATAAGACATATACATGGTATTTTTTATGATGAATTTACAGATAGTATATGGTTTACAACAGGTGATTATAACGAAGAAATAGGAATTTGGAATACTTCTGATAATTTTGTAACAGTTAGTAAGGTGTTGGGGAATAATTCGCAGCAATATAGAACTGTTCAATTGCTTTTTACAAAGAAATATGTATATTTTGGTTCGGATACTCCTTTAGAAAAAAATTATATTTACCGAATGGATAGATTAAATAAAAGAATAGAAAGATTGCAAGAGGTATCAGGATCAATATTTTACGGATATAATAATGATAAAAAAATATTTTTTTCAACTGTTTGTGAACCAAGTAATGTAAATGTCAGTTCAGATGTTGAATTATGGATATCTGAAAATGGTAAAGATTGGTATAAAGAAATTACTTTAAAAAAAGACATCTGGAATAAAAAAATATTTCAATATGGACAAATAAAATTTCCGTATCAAAAACATAAAAACAATTACATATGGATAACTCCGTATGCTGTGAAGAAATATGATCAAAAATCGTTAAAAATTCAATTATAAATATCAAAGATATAAGATAGTATAGTTTTAAAAATATAATTATGAAGAATTTTATAAATCCAGCAGATGGAATAATTAGTAATAATCTTGTATTTTTATATTATAAAAATTTATTTTTAGAAATGCAATATGATTATTTATCAAAAAAAGAAAAAGAATATATTATTGATAAATACAGAAATGCTTCCGAAAGAGTTTTACTAAATGAGAAAACAATAAATTACTTTAAATACGCCTTTTCAGATAACTTTACGCTAATGTCTGAATATTTATTACACAATACAAAAAAAAGTGGATATATTGTTGATTTAGGCTGTGGCATCGGCACTCAAAGTATTTTTTTTGCATTATTCGGTATAAAAGTATTGGCAATTGATTTAGATAGCAAAGCATTAAAAATTTTCATAAAAAGAATTTCTTTTTATGAAAAAATATTCAATCAAAAATTAGAAATTGAAATTATAGAGAAAAATGCTCTTGAAATAGATTTTTCCAAGTATAATATTGGGGGAGTATTCTCAATGTTTGCTTTTAATATAATGCAGCCGAGTAAATTATTGTTAAAAAATTTATCAAAAGGGTTCAATAAAAATTGTAAAATTGCAATTATTGACGGGAATAATGAAAATTGGATTCCTAAAGTATTCCCGTCACAAAGACGTAAAAACACCCTTTCTCCTGTTTTAATGAAAAAAGAATTGAAACAATATGGTTTTAAAACGGAAAAATTATATGGAGCATTCTCTTTATTAAATATTTTTTGGAGATATGGATTTATTATTAAACCTGTTAATTTCATAGATGAAATTCTTTCTAAAAATGATTGGCTTTTCCCAAGAGCATATATAATATTGGCAAGTAATACCGACAATGAAAAATAAATTATTAATTATTTTAAACCTAATAAAAAATATGGGAGCAAGATACTTTGCTTTCCGTGTTTTTTATATAATTAAAACTAAAACAGGTATATTAAAAAAACAGTTTCCCGTTAATCCGCCTTCGAAACATTTTATTTCAAAAGATGAATGGTTGAAAATAGAGATACCATTTTTTGATTTTGAATTAAAGAGTTTTACACTTCCGGAGGAAGAAAAAAATGCTTTACAACAAAAGGCAAACAAAATATTCAGTAATATATACACATTTTTTAGTTCTATAGAGTTTAATTTAGAGAAAGACTACGATTGGATAACAAATCTCGATACTGGGTTTAAGTATGACATAAAAAAACACTGGTCGGAAATAGAAGATTTATCAAAAGAGGCAGGTGATATTAAGTATGTGTGGGAAAAAGCACGTTTTACATTTCTATACAATATTATTCGTTATGATTATCATTTCAAAAAAGACACTTCCAAATTTATTTTTTCAGAAATAGAGAGTTTTATAGATAAAAACCCAATAAATCAGGGTCCTAATTATAAATGTTCGCAAGAAATATCATTAAGAATACTAAATTGGACATTTGCTCTTTTTTATTATAAAAATAGTGATAAGTTGACAGATAATTTGTTTGAAAAAATAATCAATTCAATCTATTGGCAGCTACATCATGTTTATAACAATATTAATTTTTCACGTATTGCAGTAAGAAATAATCATGCAATTACTGAAACATCAATGCTTTACCTCTCTTTATTTCTTTTTCCGTTTATTCCGGAAACAAAAAAATGGTCAAAAAAGGGTAAAAAGTGGCTTTTAAAAGAGATAGATTATCAAATTTATGATGATGGGTCTTATCTCCAATTTTCTCATAATTATCATAGAGTAGTAATTCAAACACTTACTTGGGTATTAAGAATTAACCAATTAAATAATATTTCATTCAATCAGAATACAGTAAATAAACTAAAGAAGACCTTATCATTTTTATATAGTCATCAAGAAGAAAAAACGGGTAGATTGCCAAACTACGGAAGCAATGACGGAGCCTTGTTTTTCCCGTTGAATAATAATCATTACAGGGATTTCAGACCACAACTGCAAGCATTTGGTTTACTACTTGGGAAAAAAATATACAAAGAAACTTTTGAAGATGCCTTTTGGTACGGATTAGAGAATAATGGAGAACAGTTAGTACACAATAGTATTTTATCATTTAGTAAAGGTGGATTTTATGGTTTTAGAGATAATTCACTAACAACAATAAGATGTGGGAAATATACCGACAGACCTTCGCAAGCAGATGCCTTGCATCTTGATATTTGGCATGAAGGTATTAATGTTCTTTTTGACCCTGGTACTTACAAATACAATACAGAAGAAAAGTACATCCGCTTTTATAACGGAACAGCAGGACATAATACATTAATAATTGGTAATTATGACCAAATGCTTAAAGGCAGGCGTTTTATATGGTATTATTGGACAAAATTTGCAGAAGCAAATGTTACAGAATATAATGATAGATTTGAATTTATAGGGAAAATCAAAGGTTTTCCTATGTTGGGAAATAAAATAATTCATGAACGAACAGTAATAAAATTTAAAAATAAACCATATTGGAAAGTCAAGGATAAGACAAACTATAAAGGGAATTTACCGGTTCAACTTTATTGGAATATAAATCCGGTAATAAAAAATAAAATTTTGATTTCAGCAAAAGATAAGGTTGGTAATATCTTGAATTTTGAGATAAAAAAAGGATATTATTCTGAATTATACGGCAAAAAAGATATTTTTAATCAACTTGTTTGTACTTTTGATGGTAAATATTGTGAAACGATAATTGAAATACGAGAATGAGAATATTACTTATACATCAATATTTTTTAGAAAAGGGAGATGCCGGAGGCTCTCGTTGGAATGAAATGGCAAAATTTTGGGCGGGGAAAAATAATGAAATTACGGTAATTGCCGGAATGGTGCATTATGCAACCGGTAAAAAACAAGATAGATATAAAGGGAAATGGACATTTGTTGATAAAAATTTTTACCTCAATGTGGATATTATTCGTACCCATGTATCCGAAAGTTATAACAAAAGTTTTATCGGACGACTTTGGGCATATTTTTCGTTTGTTTTTTCAGGTATTTGGGGAGGTTTATTTAAAGCAAACGGTAAGTATGATGTAATTGTAGTTACATCTCCGCCTCTGTTTGTTGGTATAGTTGCTTATGTATTATCAAAATTTAAAAGAGTTCCGTTTGTTTTTGAAATACGGGATTTATGGCCGGAATCAGCAATTGATACCGGAGTATTAACCAATGGAATGATAATAAAATTTGCCTATTGGTTTGAAAAGTTTGTATATAAAAAAGCAGAATTAATAAATGTACTTACTCCTGCTTTTAGAGATAAATTAATAAAAGAAAAAGGAGTGCCACCGGAAAAAGTAATAATGATACCCAATGCTTCTGATTTTAATCTTTCTGATAAAATAATGCAGAATTTTGATAGAGAAAGATTTAGAAAAGAGCATGATTTGGAAGATAAATTTGTAATAACCTATGTAGGTGCACATGGAGTAGCAAATCATTTAATTCAGCTAATTGATGTAGCTGAAAAGTTACAAGATACAAATGTGCTTTTTCAGCTTATTGGTGCAGGTATGCAAAAAGAGATACTGATTGACGAGGTAAAAAAAAGAAACCTAAACAATGTAAGATTTGTTAATTCAGTTCCCAAAGAGGAAGTTTTTAAATATATATTAGCTTCTGATATAGGGTCATCGGTTTTAAAGAAAAATGATACTTTCAAGACCATATATTCAAATAAAACATTTGATTATATGTCGTGTAAAAAGCCAATTTTACTGTTAATTGATGGAGTGTCAAGAGAATTGGTTGAAACAGCAAAATGTGGAGTTTATGCCGAGCCGGAAAATATTAAAGACATTGAGCAAAAAATAAGAGATTTGTTGTCGTTATCAAAACAGGAATTGGATAGAATGGGAGAAAATGGATATAAGTATGCAAAAGAAAATTTCGATAGAATAGTATTAGCAGATAAGTATTTAGAAGAGATAAAAAGATGTATAAAAAAATAGTAAAGCCTTTTTTAGATATATCATTGGCAACAATAGGTTTTATTGTTTTAAGCCCGTTGTTTGTATTCGTTACAATATTTTTATTTTTTGCCAATCAAGGTAAACCGTTCTTTTTTCAAAGGCGTCCGGGAAAAAACGAGAGGATATTTAAACTGATAAAGTTTAAAACCATGAATGATAAAAAAGATAAAAACGGAGAATTGCTGCCCGATGAAAAAAGACTTACTTCAATTGGTAAATTTATTAGGAAAACGTCTTTAGATGAAATTCCTCAACTATTAAATGTAATAAAAGGTGATATGTCGTTAATAGGACCCAGACCATTATTAATAGAATATTTACCGTTGTATAACGATTTTCAAAAACGAAGACATGAAGTAAAACCGGGAATAACAGGTTGGGCACAGGTTAATGGACGTAATGCCATAAGTTGGAAACAAAAGTTTGAATATGATGTTTGGTATGTTGACAATATCTCTTTTGCATTAGATTTTAAAATTATCTTTCTCACAATAAAAAAAGTTTTTATATCAGAAGGAATAAGTTCCAATACATCTGTAACGATGGAAAAATTCATAGGTAATGAATAGTAAACTAAATAGAGGAGAAATTATTTATTATTTGCCGGTAATAGGAGCTATATCTTTAATTTTCAGAGCTATTATTCCATTTCAATTATATTTTTTTGCTGTTTCTACAACTGTTTTTTTATTACACTATTTATATAAATCGGGAATAAAAATATTCTTTTCTACATTAACAAATGGCATTAAGCAAGCAAAGATATTATTTTTTATTGCAATAATATATCTGTTGGTTCTTATTTTATCTTTTAGTAAAAATCCATTGATATATAAAGAGTTATTTAGAGTAGTATCTGTACTATTGATATATTTTCAGTTTTATATTTTAGTAACACAAAGAGGAGTCTCATTTTTGATAAATATTTTCATAAATACATACTTGATTTACATATCAGTATTTTTTATTGTTCTGCTTTTGCAAATAGCTGCAAGTCATAAGTTTACTGCTATTTTGTTAGATTATGATTTTAATATGATAGCATTGTATTTACTTTTAGCAATTATTATTATTCTAAATAGGACAGTTTCAACGCAGGAAAAAGTTAAAACAATCTTTCTTAATATTATTTTATTTCTCTTTTCTTTACTTATTATTTTGACATCCTCACGGCGAGGAGTAATAATATTGAGTGTTTCAATAATTGTATATATTTATATCTCAAAAACAAAGTATAATAAATATTTCAAGAATATAAGAATATATTTATTACTGTTCTTATCAACATTATTACTGTCAGTTTATGTTTTAACAGATAGTAATATAAAATATTATGCTTTTCATAAGATACAACAGGAAGCTGTTAAACTTCAATTCATTTCTATATCTAACAGATTATCATCAATATTGAATATTGATAATAAAAAAATAAGATTCTTTAGAGTAAAACCGGGATATGTATTCTTAAGAAAGAAAATAGAAAAAGATATAAAAGAAAATAATTTCACTTTTGATAAGTTAAATTATTTGGCAATGTTTTCAAAATCAAAAGATAAATTAAAAAAATACTATCCCGATATTTATTTGATACCCGATTCTATATATTACAAAAAAAGTTTTACAGATATTCCTGCAATATATAATGTCGATTTTAATTTTTATAAAATCTTTAAACCAACCGGTTTTACAAATAGTAAGTTGATTTCTTTTAATCAATATTCTACTGACAGTATGTTTATTTTTAAAATAAAAGATTTAACGCAATTTGGTTCTTTTATTTTTTTATTACCGATTAGTGACAGTTCTATTTTTAATATGAGTTTTAAATATAAAAACCAAGATTCAAAAATTCCTGTCTCATTACATTCGCTAAATAAAAAAAGTATCAACTTTACTATTTTAAAAGACACATCAATTAGATTATCAGATAATAATTTTAACAGACAATTAAGTATAAAAGTAATTGATGCCGATGTAAGTTCTTTAATTTGTCAATTATCTTTTTCTGATACTTTGGTAATGTCTGATGTTAATTGGGAAAGGAAACGATTTTCTAAGAGTTTAGTTTATTCTCCTGTGAAATATAATAAAGATACTACATTACGAGATAGAATTATATTTGTTGAAAATAAAATATTTAAAAGCATAAATGTAGATAGTTGTATTTATGTTAACGATATTTATCAATATCACGATAGTATATTGTTAACTACTTTGTTTTCTAATTATACAGGTTCGAAAGTATTATCTTTAAATACAAAAGGTGCAGAATTTAATTCTCAAAATAAATTAGGATTGGTAAGAAAGATAATTCCGGCATTTCCAAACACATATTATGTTATAAGTTTTATTACAAATATACAACCTGATTCACTTTATTTTTATACAAAAAGATATCCTGAAGTAAATCCTCATTATTTGTATAAAAAAGAATTAAAAAGAATGATAAAAAGAATAAATAATAGAGAAATTTTAGTTAAAGATTCTTTTTATGTTGACAGTAGTAACTCTTTGCAAAGTCTTTTTATTGTAGGTTCTAAAAGGGGAGGTGATTCTCTATTTATAAAAGATTTTACTTGCAAGTATTATAAAGACAATAATATTATTTTAACCAGTAATCAAAAAAAATATATTAATTATATAAAGGGAAATCAGAAATTTATAAAAGCCGGTAAAAACATAATCATCAGAGATAGTCTTGCAAATATTTACAGAATGAAGTTTTCCGGTGATAATAATTTGTTTAAAACACGGAAAGAGCGATGGCTGTTTAGTTATAAATACTTTAATAAATTACCGATAAAACAAAAATTATTTGGTGATAGACTAAGATATTTATTGGTTTTTTCCGATATAATGTATATTAACAATAAAGAAAAATTAGAATATGACTATCCGCATAATCCTATTATTTCAGCTTTTTTATATTCAGGAATTATAGGTGGAATATTATATTTATGTTTTTTGATGACTATCATTTATAAATTTGTAATAAAAAGGGAAAAGTTACGTTTAATATCGGTATTGTTTGTTATATCTTTTATATTTGCATTTTTTAGTGGAAACAGTCATTTTTCAATACCTGTTTTTGCAATATTATCGTTGTTCCCTTTTGTTTATGATAAAAGAATTAAAATAGATGGATAATAAAAATAATTGTTTATTATATGGTGCAAGTGGTCATGGGAAAGTAGTATTTGACACCTTGAAGAGTAGAGGTATAAGTGTGCCGGTAATTTTTGATGATGATAGTAAAATAGAAAATGTTGTTAATATAAAAGTTTCGTTATATACTAAAGATTTGTATAATAATGTAAAATTGATAATATCAATAGGTAATAATAGAGTTAGAAAGCATCTTTCTACAATAATAAATCATTCTTATTTTACAATAACACATCGTAATAGTATTATTGATGATACTGTAGTTATAAACGAAGGTAGTGTAGTTTTTGCAGGAGCTATTATTCAATCCTCAACAATAATAGGGAAGCATGTAATAATAAATACAAAAGCATCAGTTGATCATGATTGTGTAATAGGAGATTTTGTTCATATTGCACCGGGAGCAACAATTTGCGGAGGAGTGAAAGTGGAAGAAGGAACTTTCATAGGAGCCGGAGCAGTTGTTTTACCAAATGTAAAAATTGGAAAATGGGTAGTTGTAGGAGCCGGAGCAGTTGTTATAAAAAATATAGAAGATAATGAGGCTTGGGTAGGTAACCCTGCCCGAAAAATAAAATAAAAAACATGATAAATACTAAAATATGGCTTTCATCACCGCATTTAAGTGGCAATGAACAAAAATATGTTCAAGAAGCATTTGATACAAATTGGGTAGCACCTTTAGGTCCAAATGTTAATAATTTTGAAACAGAGTTAGCTAAAT
>CAYRJP010000021.1:0-4618 GCA_964424425.1 uncultured Bacteroidales bacterium
GATAATATTGAGATAAATATTAATCCTGCCGATATTACTTGGGATACTTATCGTAGTAGCGGAGCAGGCGGACAAAATGTAAATAAGGTGGAAACAGGTGTAAGGTTGCACCATGCTCCCACAGGTATTGTTATTGAAAATACCGAAACACGCTCGCAGCATAAAAACAAAGAGAATGCTTTGCGTTTGTTAAAATCGCAGCTTTACGAACTTGAACTTAGAAAAAAGCAGGAAGAACAAGCAAAAGTAGAAGGCTCGAAAAAGAAAATAGAGTGGGGCTCACAAATACGCAGTTATGTTCTTCATCCGTATAAAATGGTAAAAGATGTAAGAACAGGATGCGAAACATCGAATGTGCAGGCTGTTCTTGACGGAGAAATAGATGCTTTTTTAAAGGCTTTTTTAATGCAGTTTGGAGGAGAATCGGATTAAAACAATTATATAGATTAAATATTGCAATTTTAATAATAATAATTCGTTATATATTCGTGTAATATATTTGATTATCAGAAAAAATAATTGCAAAATCTTATTGTTGCCTAATTTTCTGAAAATAAGTAAATTTGTATATTTATAACTAAAAAACAACGAACTATTATAATGATAATGTTTAAAGTAAATTGAATTTAAAAAAAACTATTTTGTGAAATGAATTAAAAAATTTATTTTAGACAATTATTTAAAATTAACATTTTTCGGTAATGAGAAACAAAAGCCATAATTTATTAAAACATAAATTTCTTTTAATAGTTGCAGGTGTTTTGTTATCGTTTACGGCTGATGCTCAATGTGGGTTGGCTTTAAAGGATGTTACTTTAAAAGAGATAGGAAAAGTAACTTATCTTAAAGATTTTAGAGTGAGATTACCTGAAGGTAAAAACCCTAAAAAAGCACCAATGAAAGAATTTCCGATTCTTCTTAATAAAGGAACTCACTACAGATTTAATGTTAAAGCAGACTCTTCGTGTACCGATCAGGTTATTTTAAAACTTTATGATTATACAAAATATTATGGAGGGAATTACGACCCTGACGATGGAACTTCGTATGAATATTTTGATTTTTTTTGTTCAAAAACACAAGTTTATTATTTATCAATGTCGTTTGCTGAAGCTAAAGCAGGTTGTGCAGTAACAATTGTTTCGTTTGTTGATAATTATAATACAAACTAAATTCAGATAAAATGATTACAATATATCATAATCCGCGATGTGCAAAAAGCAGAGCGGGATTAAAATACCTTGTTGATAATAATATTAAGCATCAAATAATTCAATATCTGAAAGAAAATTTATCGGCTGATAATATAAAAATATTAGCACAGAAAACAGGTTTACAATCTAAAGAACTTGTAAGAACACAAGAAGATTATTTTAAAAAAAAATTGAAAGGTAAAGAGTTTTCTGATGAAGAGTGGTTTAAGATTATAGCCGAAAACCCTAAATTATTACAACGTCCCATTGTTGTAAACGGAAATAAAGCTGTTTTGGCTCAGCCACCTGAGAATATTAAAGAGATTATTTAGATTTTTGATAAATATTCTAAAAAATAAATAATTTAATACGCTTTGAGCAAGTGAAACTTATAAAAATAAAATTTCGCACTTTAATAATTATATTAGCAGGAATTGTTTATTTAATAACAGCATATAACAGCGTAGGATTTTATCATGCCGATGAACATTATCAAATAATTGAATTTGCAGGAAGTAAACTTGGAACACATAACCCTAATGAATTGGCTTGGGAATATAATGCACAAATAAGACCGGCAATGCAACCGGCAATATGTTACTTGATTTTTAAAACATTAATATTCTTTAAAATAACTAATCCATACAGTCAAACTTTTATTTTACGGTTATTAACAGCGATTTTGTCTCTATTTGTAATAACTTTTTTTGTAAAACAAACTGAAAACTTGTTTAAAAATAAAAAGGGTTATTACTTATTATCGTATTTTTTATGGTTTATACCGTTTATTAGTGTGAGATTTTCTTCCGAAACATGGTCGGGGTTGCTGTTTTTATTGTCTGTTGCCATATTTTTTAGTAATAAGGCAAAAACAATAAAACCGTATTTATTGGGAATAACAATGGGGTTTAGCTTTTTATTCAGATATCAAATGGCTATTTCTGTTGTCGGCTTTGTTTTATGGCTAATATTTATTGAAAAAATAAAATTTATTAATTTATCTAAAATTATAATCTCTTTTTTATTTGTTGTATTTATAGGCTGTATTATTGATACTTGGTTTTATAATAAAATAGTTTTTACTCCTTGGAATTATTTTTACACAACAATTATTAGTAACGATGTAATACAATTTGGAATAAAACCATATTACTTTTATTTATTACAATTATTAAAATCACCAACTTATTTTGTAGGAATTCTACTTATATTATCATTTGTTATTCTTTTGATTTCTAAACCTAAAAGTGTTTTTTTATGGATTGTTTTACCGTTTATTTTTATTCATTCATTAATACCGCATAAAGAACTGCGTTTTATTTTTCCGCTTGCTTTTTTTGCTCCCGTAATACTTATGTATGGTTACGAAAATATTTTAAAGTTGTTAAATAATAAATATACTGTTAAAATAATAAATGCTTTTATAATAATTTTTTTTATTGTGAACATTGCAGGGTTAATAATTATAAGTCAGAAACCTGCAAGAATAGGTTGGATGAGTATTTCAAAATATATACACAATAATTACGGTAATAAAAATATAAACTTAATATATACATCTTGGGCAAATCCTTATAATCCTTGGCAACATATTCCCATTAAATTTTATTCGGAAAAATACTTGTTCGAAAAAAACATTAAAACATTAAATAATTTAAGCGATTCATTGATTATAAATAATACTGAGAATTTATTGGTAATTAGAAAAAAAGATATTGTTGATACTGAATATATTAATGCAAAAAAGATAAAAAATTTTACTTTTGAAAAGCAAAGTATTCCAAAGTGGATAGAGATGATAAATAAAAAAATTAAATGGTTTGACAATAAAAATATATTGTTGCTATATAGATATGATATAGATAAAAATTAATAAATCTTTTTTAATGAATAAAATAAACAGTTATCAAAAATTATCGGTAATTTTTGTAATAATATTATTGGGAACAATTTTTCATTATAAATATGTAAATGAGTTCCCCTCTCATATACATGCTTGGGCACAAGCCGATAGGTATGCTCTGTCCATTGGATTTGTAAATAACAATCTAAACTTTTTCAAACCTGAAACATTTGTCTATAATCATCAGTTTCCTTACGATTGGCAAGTTCCTTCATCAAAAACGATTACTGCCGTAGATTTTCCCATACATGATTATATTCCTGCTATATTTATGAAAACAACAGGAGTTATTCAACCTTGGTTTTTTAGAGTTTACGTATTACTTTACAGTTTTATAGGATTATATTTTCTTTTTCAACTTGCATTTTTTATAACTAAAAACTTTTACAAATCGCTGTTTGCTGTAATTTTTGCGGCAACATCACCTGTTTTTGTATATTATCAGAGTGGTATGTTGCCTACAATACCTTCGCTTGCCAATGCTATTATAGGATTGTTTTTTTATGTTAAATATTTTAAGAATAATACTAATAAGTATTTTAATTTGTCAATTCTATTTTTAACTCTTGCGACATTAAGTCGTTCAACATTTGCAATTCCGTTAATTGCCGTTTTGGGGTTAGAATTTTTAAGAATATTCAAGCACTCAGATATTAAAATAAAAAGCAAAATCATTCCTGTTTTGTTATCTTTTGGCAGTATATTTTTTTACATATTGTATAATAATTATTTGCGAAATAAATATGGTTCAATATTTTTAAATCATTTAATGCCACCGTCAAATTTTGAACATGCTTTTGAAATAATAAAAACCGTAAAAGAAAAATGGCTGACAAGTTATTTTTCAAATATTCATTATGTAGTATTCACTGTATTAATTGTATTATCAATAATATTCTTTTTCACTTATCGTAAAAAGCAAAAAGACAATAAACTGCAATTAAATATTTTAATGCTTACATCAATAATATTAATCGGCGATATATTGTTTTTTATTGTAATGATGCGTCAATTTCCAAATCATGACTACTATTTTTTAGATACATTTTATATAACTTTTATTCTATTAACAATTATAGTATTATCTGTAATACCTGATATTAAATATAAATACGGCAATTTTATTTACATTGCTTTAATTGCTGCATTTATTTTGCCTGTCGCAAAAAATATTTATGGATTACAAAAACAAAAACGATTTTCGGGATACTGGGACAGAGTGCAAACTACAATAGATAATTTTAAAGGCTCCGATAAATTTTTAGATTCATTAGGAGTAACCGACAAGGCAAAAATACTTGTAATTGATGCATATGCACCGAATATTCCTTTTATTTTGATGAACAGAAAAGGATATGTGGTAATGACAACCAAAAGAAAAAACATAGAAACAGCATTGCAATGGGATTACGATTATTTAGTAATACAAAACGATTTTTTTGTTTCAGATATTTATTCGAAATATCCGGAGATTTTATCTCAAATAAAAAAAACAGGAGATAACGGAAGTATTTACGTTTGT
>CAYRJP010000021.1:4718-7004 GCA_964424425.1 uncultured Bacteroidales bacterium
GCATTAATTGAAAAAAACAGAACTTTACGATTTTCGTCGTATTTTATGCAAGACTCAATTCAAGATTGTAAAATTATAATTTCAATATCACAAGATGGAAACGGAGTATTTTACAAATCATATTCGCTTAAAGATTTTATGAAAAATACAAATAGTTGGGAACATGTTGAATTTACATGCAGAATACCTAAAATATCAAGTGATAATTATGAATTTGCATTATACTTGTGGAATACTGATAAAGCAGAATTGTTAATTGATAACTTTGGATTTGATTTATTTTGAAATTAAAAATAATAAACAATGATAGTAGTAACAGGAGCAGCAGGATTTATAGGCAGTGGTTTAGTAAGTAAACTTAATGCCGAAGGTTTTAAGGATATAGTTTTGGTGGATGATTTTTCAAACGATTTAAAAAATAAAAATATTCAAAATAAAACTTTTACAAGTAAGGTTAACCGTGAAGAGTTTATCAACTGGATTGACGATAATCACAAATTTATTCAGTTTATTTTTCATATGGGAGCACGCTCGGCAACAACAGGTTTTCCCAAAGAGGTTTACGATAAATTGAATTTGAATTATTCAAAAGACGTTTGGAATAAATGCGTTGAATACGGATTGCCGCTTGTATATGCATCGTCGGCTGCCACTTATGGGCTTGGTGAATACGGATATAAAGACAATCACGAAATAATTTATAAACTGAAACCGCTTAACCTTTACGGAGAATCAAAAAACGATTTCGATAAATGGGCAATTGAGCAAAAACGTCAACCTTATTTTTGGGCAGGATTAAAGTTTTTTAATGTTTACGGACCAAATGAATATCACAAAGGGCGAATGGCATCGGTAATTTTTCATGCCTTTAATCAGATAAAGGAAACAGGTAAGATGAAACTTTTCAAGTCGCATAATCCCGACTTTCCCGATGGCGGGCAAACACGCGATTTTGTATATGTTAAAGACCTTACCGAAATAATGTTTTTCCTTATGAATCACCGTAAAGATTCGGGATTGTATAATGTGGGAACAGGAAAAGGGCGAACTTTTCTCGACCTTACAAAAAATACCTTTAAAGCAATGGACAAGCCCGAAAATATTGAGTTTATTGATACACCTGTTGATATTCGCGATAAATACCAATATTTTACCGAAGCTGATATATCGAAACTACGTTCGATAGGATATAATAAAGATTTTTATACCCTTGAAGAAGGTGTTGAGGATTATGTGAAAAATTATTTGATGCAGAATAAATATTATTAAATTGCAGTAACATCAAAAAGTTACTGTTATGATTATAAGATATTTTTTCATTACTCTGTTTGTTATTCTGTTTCAAAATGTATTTTCGCAAATAAATCCACCTAAGATTTATCTGCAAAATAAAACACTCGACTATTACAATTTAATTACTGAATATACAAAATTAGCCGATGCTTCGGATAAAGCTAAGCTGATAACATACGGTAATACCGATTCGGGCAAACCGTTGCATTTACTTGTAATCAGCGAAAGCAAAGAGTTTAATCCCGAAATTTTGCGAAAGCAAAACAAACGAATAATATTAATAAATAACGGCATTCATCCGGGTGAACCTGCCGGAATAGAAGCAAGTTTACAACTTGCAGCTGAATTGTTAAACGGAAAACCAATTAGTTCAGTATTAAAAAACAGTGTCGTTTGTATAATTCCCATTTATAATATCGGAGGAATGCTTAATCGCAGTGCTTACAACAGAGCCAACCAAAACGGACCCGAAGAGTGCGGTTTTAGAGGTAATGCCCGAAATATTGATTTAAACAGAGATTATATGGTGTGCCAAACGGCAAACGCAAGGTCGATTACACAGATTTTTCATGAGTGGTTGCCCGATGTTTTTCTTGAAACACATACTACCGATGGTTCCGACCATCAACAAACTCTGACTATTATTACAACGGCACATCAAGATTTACCGCCTGAACTTGGCGAATTTCTTGATAAAAAAATGCGTCCCGAATTGTATAAAATGATGCGGCAAACAAGTAAGTATAAAATTTGTCCGTATGTTACCGTTTGGCGTGATACGCCCGATAACGGATATAGTTTGTTTTTGGAATCGCCGCGATATTCAACAGGATATGTATCGCTTTTTAATACTTTGGCTTTTATGACCGAAAATCATATTTTCAAACCTTTTGAAGACAGAGTGTTGTCGTGTTTGGATTTTATGCACTGTTTGCTTGAATTTACCTCTGATAATTCAAATGAAATTGCCGAAAAACGCAAAAAAGCAGATGA
>CAYRJP010000021.1:7104-19533 GCA_964424425.1 uncultured Bacteroidales bacterium
CGTTTAAAACTAAACAATATTGAGATGACACGCTTGAATAGCGATACTACCATAACATTGGAAATGTATTATATTAAAAGTTATGATACTTATGACTCGCCGTATAACGGACATTATCCGCATTACAATATAAAACTAGAATCGAAAGTTATGTCCGTGAATTTTTACAAAGGCGATTATGTTATCCCCGTTAAGGGAATAAATAAATATTATTTGATTCAGGCTTTGGAACCAAATGCTCCCGATTCATTTTTTTCGTGGAATCTGTTTGACGAGATATTGCAAAGTCGCGAATATTTTTCGCCTTTTATTTTCGAAGAACGGGCTATGCAAATATTGGATACAACTCCCAGACTTAAAAAACAATTGCGTATAGCAATTGCCGAAAGTCCCGATATGGAGAAAAACACATATTTGCAGATGAAGTTTATTTACCGTCATTCGCCTTATTTTGAAAAAACGTATATGCGATATCCTGTGGGGAGAGTTAATGGTGAATTGTAAATTAGTTGTTCGTAAGATTATCAAGTTCTGAGCAATGGGCAAGTTTTCCGTCAATTAAGGTGACAGTGGTAATTTGTGCTTTTATACAAAGTTTATTATCAGGCAGTCGGTATATATCTTGATAAAAAACATATTTAATGCCTTGTTTTTCTACATTTAATTTTGATATAAATTTATCACCACTTTTCAAAGGAGTTTTATATTGAATGTCAACTCTTGCTACTACTGCCACAATTCCTCTGTCGAATAAATCGGAAAAACTGACTTCCTCCGACAATAAAAATTCGTGACGTGTGTGTTCTAAATAGTTTTGATAAACAGAATTATTCACAATACCCTGTAAATCACACTCATAATCACGCACCTTAAATTCTAACTCGTATCTGTAATTTTTCATTTTACATGTATTTTTACAATCAAACATATATAAAAAATCGGATATTTATATAAAACAAATATCCGATTTCTCATTTATTTTGAATTAGTGATTATTGAAAATCAAAAGATAAAGAAAAACGCCAAGTATTAGCCAGCGGACTGTTGTTGAAATTTCCGGTTGGTATTAAATAAGAAAAATCAAGTCCGAAAACATTCATCTTTAACCCAACACCGGCAGTAACATATTTTCTGTTTCCTTTTGTTTCATTTTCATGAAAATATCCCAAACGAATAGCAAATTGTTTTGCATACCAATATTCAAGACCGGCAGCATAACTGATTTCTTCCATCTCTTCGGAAAATCCTCGCGGAGCATCGTAAAAAGATTGAAAAATACCTTGAATAACCGAAACTTCAGGATCTTTTCCTGCTTTTATATTTTCAGGAGTTTTTGAACCGTCAGATATTGTGCCATCAGATTTTTCTTCTCCTTTTTGGTAATATACCGGTGGAGTAGGTACTAGCAATTTGTTAAAATCAAGAGTTGCTGTTAAACTGTTATATTTATCAAAATCAATTGTCATAGACCCCCCTATACGTAAATTTGTAGGAATAAAGTTTTTCTCTTCTTCTGTATATCCTATTTTCATACCAATGTTAGATACATTAAAACCTAAAGCCCACTTACCTTTGTAATCAGAAAGTTTTAAATTATTTTGATAATATCCGTTAATGTCCATAGCAACAGATTTTCCTGCTTCGGAACCTTCCGATTGTCCTCCTGTAAGGTTAGAGTAAATAAAACGTCCTGCCATACCCAAAGCAAAATGGTCGCCCAATAAACGGTTATATGATGCATCTAATGCAAATTCGTGAGGAGAGTAGTTACCTATAGGATATCCGACACCATCGGTAAAAGTAATATTACCCATTGAAAAATAACGAAGTCCTCCGCCAATGGTTTGTTTGTCATCAATTTTATAATAACCTGAAACATAAGCCAAACTCATATCATCAACAAGTTTTTTCAGCCATGGAGTATAGCTTATTGTTACACCTGCTTTATTTTCAATAAATGCGTATTTTGATGAGTTCCAGTGTTGTGAATATCCGTCGGGAGACAATGCAACACCGGCATCGCCAATACTCGCCGACCTAGAGTCGGGGGCAATCATTAAAAATGGAACTCCTGTTGTTATTGCGTTTAGTGTTTTTTCTTGTCCGGTAATGGGATTTGTTTGAGCAAATAAATTGCTTAATCCCAAAGTCAATAAAAAATTTATTAAAATTACTTTTTTCATATCTTTTTTAATTTTTTAAAAATGCAAAGTTAGAAATACAAACTGTATTATTTGTATTTTATTATCTAAAAATCATCAATTTTGACGATTTATATGTTTTTTGTCCGTCAACGGATGTAATTTCCGTTTTATAAATATATACTCCGTTTGGTAATTTTGCTCCTCCGTAATTTGTTCCGTCCCATGATATTGGTTCAATAGAATATCCGTCGGTAGTATTTTTATTATTAAGTTCGGATACTTTATTTCCCATAACATCGTATATTTTTATTGTTACTTTGGAAATTCCTGCCGGTTGATTATGTTCAAAAGTAAACCATGTTTTGTCTGAAAACGGATTTGGAGTGTTATACATTTTGTCCATTACCGGAGATTCTCCGTTGAAAACATAAAACTCAATAACGGCTTCACTACTATTATTGTATATATCCCATGCTTTTAGCGTTATGTAATGATATCCTTCCGATAAATCTTTTAGTTGAAAGTTTAACTCTCCTTTGTTGTAAACATCAATGTAGTTTTCGTAATAATCATTTAGTATAAAAACTTTATCTTGATTGCCGTCTAATGTTGCGGTAATATTGTGGCCGAATCCTATTCCGGTTGTGTTAATACCGCTTTCGTCAGAAATTTTTGCCAACAAAACAGGGTTTTCATCGGTTATGCCTCCGTTTACAAACAAGGTATCATTCATATATAATTTTATTTTAGGACCATCGTATTCAATATCAGCATTTTCAGAACTACCTCCGATAATAATATCTGTTGAGTATCCTGTTGCTTCAGTAGAGTCAAATGCAGCGTAAAGGCTTATTTTCCCTTTACCGTATTTGTAATTAATATCTTTTGGAATAATAAATTCAAAACTAAAATACCCTTTAGTTATACTTGCTTTGCCTTTGTATAGAATATTTCTTTGGATTGTATATTTCATTTTTTGAGCACTGTTATCATTCGCAATCATCAATATTGTGTCAGTTTTATCATAAATAGTTATAAATAAAATACCGTCTTTATTTAAAGCATTATCATATTTATCATCAATATATCCTTCTATTTTTACTTTTGATAATGCACCAACAGTGTCGCCCTGAGTATAAATTAAGTTTTTATTATTGTTTGATTCGGATATTTTAATAAAATTATTATTAATATTCCCTACTTTAATTTTGTTTTCCGGAATAGCCATTTTAAGAGCAGGGTCTCCTAAAAGAGTAAAGTTACGGTGGTTTATTCCTGAAGGGGACATTTTATTTTTAGCAATTTTCATTATATCTCCGAGGCGTAAATTTTTATTAAATGCAACTTTAAAAAATTGAGTGCTTAATGCTGAATTTGCACCCGAATAGACTACTCTTGTTGTTGTAACAGCTGCAACACCGGCTCCTTTCGGATTCATTATAAAAGTTTCGCCAAGTGATGTTCTGTCGTAATCGTCAAATCTGCCTACTTCACAACTTGCTGTCATAAAAATTGATAATTTATCCCAATTTGTCCAACTTAATACATCCGGAACAGAGAGTATTTGTTCGTGAGCTAAAATTCTGGGATTACCGTGCCCCACGTAATCAATAAACAAAGCTCCTTGTTTTACCTGTTCGTTAATGGCTGTAGTTACATCAGGATATCTTTGTCCCGAGGGAGTAGAGAATTGTTTGTAACTGTCAAGATAAATTTTATTTATATTTAATTCAGGATGTTGGGGAACTATAATATATGAGCATAAATCATCAGCATCTTTTTGGTGTTTCATGCTATCTTCATCATCGCCTATAAAGCAAATTCTGTTTTTCCAAGCTCCATATGATTCCGGTGATGAATATTGTTTGATTTTAGCAATCATTAATTGGGCTTCTTCAACGGTTCTTACAGGAAATCTGCCTACTCCCATATCAAGGTAGCCGTATAAATCTTTTGAACCGCTAAGCTCTCCTTCACCTATATCTAACAAAACAAAAAAATCATCGGCAACATAGCTTGCTGTTTCGCTTAAAGATGCAGTACTTTGGTATGTGAGAATGTAATTTGAATTTTTGTTGGTTTCTCTATTGTCATATGAGCCGTCGCCAAACAGTAATAAATACTTTGGTATTTGAGCATTACTGTTTGCTTTGTCATATAGCATACGCATAAAATTGCGTATTGCAGAAACATCGGGCATACCCGATGAAAATTCATTGTATATTTTTTCGGGTTGAGTTATAAATACCGATAAGGTGTCATTATTTTTATGAAATTTAGCTAATTCTTCGGTTTGAGCTTGAAATTTGGGATTTGTTACAATTATCATATCGCAATGCCTTATTCCGTGAAGATTTTGATTTTCAATATGTCCTAGTCCTGTACCTGAAATTACAGGAGTAAAATAATTTATACCGTCAAATACAATATATTGATTGATGGTGTTTGTGCTGTCAGTAAAGTAAGATACATTATTTTGAGATGTAATTTTTATCTCATACGGATTAGTTGCATCGGTAATATTCCACACAAAAATATTTTTACCTGAATTATCAATAATAAATTTAGCAGCTCTGCCTTGTTGTGCAGTTTTTTTATCTCTAAACATTAATTGACTGCTTAATAATTTAATGTTTTCACGGGCATTTATGCAAACATAATTAAGATAACCTTCCATATCAGTGCTTACTCCTGAAAATTCAATATTTAGATTTAATGAAGATGATGGGTTTGATATATCGAAATATTTAGAGTAAGCATTAGCATGAACATATTTAGAATAATTATCGGCAATATTGATTTTTCCTATGTTATTGTTGTTGTATGAGAAGTTAAAATAACAAGTCTGATACCTGAATTGTTTACGTCCGGCGACATAAACAAAAATTCGCATATTAGATGAAGAGACTATTTGTGGAAAGGCAAATTGCAGTGATATTTTATTTCCGGACTTGAACTTTTCCCCATACCATATCCGACCTGATTTTATTAAATTATATTTATTTATTTCGTGGTATTTGTAACTATCGTATGTTGATGTTGTATAATTTGGATTAATGCTTGTATTATCAATTATATTAATAATTTTAGATTCGCCTGATTGACCATCGGTTAGAAATACATACGAAGATTTGGCGTAATCATGTATTTGTTGCAAAAACATATCTTTGCCGGCATCATATCTCCAAGTTACGGGATGTTGTCCGTAGAAAATAATATAATCGCCGCTATTAAAAACATTGTCATCTCCTTTAAAAAATTTTAAAGGAATTTCAACCATATCATCATAATTGCTTTCTGAATTATCCATAGGTAACTGTTTGCCGCCGTATGAGTAAGCCCGAACTTTTTCGGGAGATGACAATCCTATTTGTTTTAGTTGGTCGTATGTTAATTTGAAAATTCCCGTGGTGTCAATTCTTATTTTATACCAATCTCCTGATGACAGCAAAGAGTTTGCGGCATAAGTATGTAATGAGCCTTTACTTTTGTGAGTATCATAAGTAAATTTAAAGATGAAACTATAACTTACAACTTTTTCGTAAATATTTTTTTCGATATTAAATCTGAATGGAACAAATGAATAGTATATAATTTGTTTTTTTCTGTTTATTGCTGTATTTACGTTAACAGATATTTTTTTTGGGATATTTAATTTTGATAAAATAATACTGTCGTAAGGTGAAACCGGGGAATAAACAAAATCAGGATTATTTATTTTTACTGAAGTAGTATATTTTTCAATATTTAATGTATTTTGTTCAATCGGTAAGGCGTTAAATTGAAAAATACTGTCATTTAATGCTATGGTATTTTGATTTATTGTTTTGGAAATTGTTTTTGTTTGTGCAAAAACAAATGATGTAAGTCCCCAAAAAAATATATTGACAGCAAAAGTAGTAGCAATAAATTTATTAATTTTATTAAAAGTCATATGAATAAACAATTTGTGTTTTTGAATTATTTTTGTGAATTAATTCTTAATGTTTATTTTAGTTTCATAAACACGTAAAAAAAAAACGTAAAATAAGTATTATTATTATAATTTTTGCGTTTTTAAAAGATACTTTGTAAAAAAACATTTTAAATGCCGACAAATCATACAGATAAATTTATATTTTTTCACAAGCTGATTTTTATATTAGTGATTTTGTTTTTGCGGCTAATATCTTTTGGACAAGATTTTCCCATGTCTCAATTTTATTCCAATTTAGTTATTTTGAATCCTGCTTTTGCAGGCACAACAGGCGAGGATAGGGTAAATATGTTTTATCGAAATCAGTGGCTTACTACATCAGCGGGTTATCATGCATTCGGGGTTGCTTATGATAGAAGTTTTACGGATATAAACAGTGGGGCTGCGGTTATTTTAACTAATGAAATAAATGGTGCTTATATTACACCCACAATAGATTTAGCATATAGTTATATGATTATGGCAGCACCGCATCTTTATCTGAGTATGAGTGTGCAGGCAGGAGTAACACAAAAGTTTTTATCGGTTTCCGGATTGCAATTTCAATATCCCGGTGAAAATATAACAAACGGATTTAGTAAAATAATACCGGATTTTACTTTTGGTGTTGTGGGATTTTATAGAGATAATCTTTATTTTGGAACATCAATAGATCATATTACGGTTCCGTATCAGGGAATTACAAGGTCGGCTAATGAGATGATACAACGAAAATTTACTGCTTTTTTCGGTTTCTTGTATTATTATCGTACGCGTCTTATTTCCGAGGAAAGAGTTCTATCACCAAATATTATTGTTCAAATTCAAGGGTTGCAATACAATATTAATTGGGGTGCTTCGTTTCAATATAACAGCCTTGTCGGCGGAATATGGATACGTCATAATTTTAAGCCAGATTTTGATGCTGTAATTTTATCGGCAGGAATTAAAACAAAAGATTATAAGTTTGCGTATAGTTATGATGTTAACATCGGAAAAAGAACAACAATTCCGCTTGGGGCACATGAAATATCGTTTACAATGAGGTTTAAATCATACAAAAAGAAAAAATATAAAACATTTAAATGTCCTAAATTTTTAGATTAATGTTCTTAAAATTGAAGTTTTTAATTATATTTGTAAGAATAAAAAGAATGCATAAAAGATTTATTACTATGAAAATGAAAGCATTAAGCATTTTTACAGGCTGTATTGCAACAGCTGCATTAATATTATCATCTTGTACAAGTGAGGTATCTCAAACAACAGGATGGGGATATAACGATCCTGATATGGGAGGTTTTGAATACCATGGTGATTATTATGAGCAAGAAACAGGTCCCGGCTTGGTAATGATTGAAGGAGGCTCGTTTACAATGGGACGTACCGAACAAGATATAACTTATGATTGGAATAATGTTCCGAGAACTGTAACTGTATCTTCTTTTTATATGGATGAAACAGAGGTTAGAAATATTGACTACAGAGAATATCTATATTGGATAAGCAGAGTATTTGTTGATATGCCTGAAGTTTACAGAAAAGCTCTTCCCGATACTTTGGTATGGAGAAGGAAACTCGCTTTTAATGAACCTTATGTTCTTTATTATTTCAGACATCCGGCTTATGCCGAATATCCTGTAGTGGGTGTTAATTGGTTGCAGGCAACAGATTTTTGTCAATGGCGAACAGATAGAGTTAATGAACTTTTATTGATAGAAAAAGGTATTTTATTGCCTGACCCAAATCAACAAGGTGATCAAAATTTCAATACAGAGGCTTATCTTGCTCATATGTATGAAGGAGCAGTGGGTCAAGAACTTGAAGATTTAGATCCTAATAAAGATTACAGAAAAGTAAGAATGGAAGATGGTATTCTTTTGCCTAGATATCGACTGCCTACTGAAGCAGAGTGGGAATATGCAGCTTTAGCTTTAGTTGGTAATTCTGTGGGTGAGAGAGTATATGAAAGAAGAATTTATCCATGGAACGGAGATGCATTACGTAATCCTAATCATGCCAATAAAGGTAAAATTATGGCTAATGCTGTTAGAGGAAGAGGTGATATGATGGGAGTTGCCGGTGCATTAAACGATAATGCCGATATTACCGCTCCGGTTCATTCTTTTTGGCCTAATGACTTTGGTCTCTATAATATGGCGGGAAATGTAAATGAATGGGTTCAAGATGTTTACCGTGCAATGTCGTCATTAGATGTTGATGAATTCAGACCTTTCAGGGGTAATGTTTTTATGGAATTAAAAAGAGACGAAGAAGGAAATATTGCAGAAAAAGACAGTCTTGGCCGTTTAAGATATGATACTATTAGAATAGCCGACAGACGTAACTATCAAACAGGTGATAATATTAACTACCTTGATGGTGATTTTGATTCAAGTCTTGATTATAATGATGTAGATGCTTCAAAAGGACCCGGTTCAAAGCGTATGTATTATACAGGTAAAAATAAAAAAGACCCCTTTACTACTTCTTTGATAAGTGATCATTCACGTGTATATAAAGGAGGTTCTTGGAGAGATAGAGCATACTGGTTAGGTGCCGGAACAAGAAGATTCTTAGACGAGAAATTATGTCGGGATGATTTAGGGTTCAGATGTGCCATGACAAGGGTAGGCGATTCTAAAGGAAATTAATTGTTTTTATTTTCATATATTTGCCCCATTTTTATGGGGCTTTTTTTTTCTTAATTTATGGATACTCACACTTTATATAATATTTTTTTAAAATATCCGAATATTTGCATTGATAGTAGAAATGCAAAAGAAAATTCTATCTTTTTTGCTTTAAAAGGAGATAACTTTGATGGTAATCAATATGCCGAAAAAGCTCTTGAAAAGTGTGAATATGCTGTTGTTGATAATAAAGATGTAATAAAAAACGATAAATATATTTTGGTTGATGATGTTTTAAAGTCATTGCAATATTTGGCAAAATATCATCGCAAAAGACTTGGAATTCCTATTATTGCCATTACCGGAACAAATGGAAAAACAACAACTAAAGAGCTTATTTATAGAGTATTGTCTGAGAAATTCAATACAGCTTATACGCAAGGTAATTTTAATAATCATATAGGCGTTCCGCTTACATTATTATCAATGAATAAAAATCATGAGTTTGGTGTTGTTGAAATGGGAGCTAATCATATTGGTGAAATAGAGTTGTTGTGTAAAATAACAGCTCCCGATTTTGGTATTATTACAAATGTAGGAAAAGCCCATCTTGAAGGTTTTAATTCCTTTGAAGGTGTCATAAAAGCAAAATCAGAATTATATAAATATCTTTACGAAAACGATGGTATTGCTTTTGTTAATTACGACAATGAAATTCTTGAAGATATGAAACCACCCCATAATATAATTTATTATGGAACTAAGGAGTTTACACATTGTCAAGGAAAGATAAAAGAAAATGGAATTTTTCTTACGGTTCAGTGGATTGCTTCCGAAGATATTATCAATAATAAAGATTTAATAGCTATCAAAGAGAATAAGTTGATAAAAACAAAATTATATGGTGAATATAATTTTGAAAATGTAATGGCTGCAATATGCGTGGGAAACTATTTTCATGTTTCAGATATTAAAATAAAAAAAGCTGTTGAAAGTTACGAACCTCAAAACAACAGAAGCCAAATAGTTAATACAAAAACGAATACTTTGATTGTTGATTGTTACAATGCAAATCCTTCAAGTATGAAAGCTGCTTTGACTAATTTTAATAAAATACAGGTAGATAATAAAATTATAATATTAGGAGATATGTTAGAGTTGGGAAGTTCAAGCAGTAGAGAGCATGGAGCGATTATATCGTTATTAGAAGATTTAAACATGAAAGATGTTTATTTGATAGGAGATAACTTTATGGTATATAACGATAAAAAAGATTTTTGTTTTTTTATGGATGTTGATGAGTTAAATAAATATCTGCAAAATAATAAGATAGAAAATAAATATATTTTAATTAAAGGCTCAAATGGTATTAAACTTGATAAAGTTATACCTTTTTTGTAATTTATTTATTATAAGATTGTATAAATAATATAGTATTATCTTGAATGAAAGAGAGAAGTCTCTTATTTTTAAAATTGTTTTTCAAAATCTTCATATAACTTGTCTTAAAATTTTTCACTATAACTATTTTCATTATGATAATCCTTGACAAACCTTATGTATCGGAACTTTTAAAAAATACAATATCCGATAATAATTTTAAATTACTTGAAACAAATTTTTCGAAAAAATTAAATTTTAAAACAAATCCTGAGTTTATTTCTGAAAAAGAAGCTGTAAAAGAATTAGATGTGACGGAATCTCCGTTAGTATATTCTAATTCTGAAAATGCTATTAGTTGGATAAATGCTAATTTAAGTAATACCCTTCTTCCTCAGCGTATAAATATCTTTAAAGATAAAATTAGATTTAGAGAATTGATAGCGGATATTTATCCCGATTTCTTTTTTAAAGAAGTCAATTTAATTAATATTGATTCTTTGGATATTAATAAAATACCAAAGCCTTTTATAATAAAGCCTTCTGTCGGATTTTTTAGTATGGGAGTTTATAAAATTGAAAATAACAATGATTGGGATATCTTTTTGCAGTCTATAAAAAAAGAGATTAAAAATACCAAAGGATTATATCCGGAAGATGTTGTTAATTCCGATAAATTTATCATAGAGCAGATGATAGAGGGCGATGAATATGCTTTTGATTTATATTACAACGACAAAGGAGAACCGGTGGTGTTGGGTATATTTAAACATCTTTTTGCTTCGGCTGACGATGTTAGTGACAGAGTGTATTTTACCAATAAAAATATTATTAACGATAATATAAAAATGTTTACCGAATTTGGTGAAAAATTAGGAGAACGAACATCGTTAAAAAATTTCCCTGTTCATATCGAAGTTAGAGTAAGTAATAATAAAATGATTCCCATAGAGGTTAATCCTATGCGTTTTGGCGGATGGTGTACAACTGCTGATTTAACTGCATTTGCTTATAACTTGAATCCTTATGAATATTATTTCAATCAAAAAAAGCCTGATTGGGAAATGATATTAAAAAATAAGGATAATCTTAATTACAGTATGATTATTCTTGATAATTCAACAGGATATAAGGTGGAAGAAATAACAGACTTTGATTATAATGCTTTGTTAAAAGAGTTTAGTAATCCTCTTGATTTACGAAAAACAGACTGGAATGAATATCCTGTTTTTGGTATTTTGTTTACCGAATCGCACGATGATAAATTTGATGAGATAATAAATATTTTAACATCAGATTTAAAAGAGTTTGTTAAAACAATTTAAAATAAAAATATGGCTGAACTTGGAAAATACAATAATCTTAGAGTAGTAAAGGAACTCGATTTCGGAGTTTACCTTGACGGAGAGAATCTCGGAGAGATACTTTTGCCCATAAAGCAAGTTCCGCCGAATGTAAATATTGACGATTATGTAGAAGTATTTCTTTATAATGATTCCGAAGACAGATTAATAGCAACCACACGCGAACCTTTTGCCGTAGCCGAGGAGTTTGCGGTATTAAAAGTTGTTGAGGTAAACAATACCGGAGCATGGCTCGATTGGGGACTCGAAAAACATTTGCTTGTCCCTTTTCGTGAACAAAAACAAGATATGGAGAAAGGTAAATATTATCTTGTATATATTTATGTAGATGTGGAGTCGCAACGATTGGTAGCATCTTCAAAACTTGCTAAGTATCTTGATAATGTACCTCCTGAATATGAAATAGGACAAGAAGTGGATTTGCTTATAAGCAACCAATCAGATATAGGATACGTCACAATAATAAATAACTTACATTCAGGATTGTTATATAAAAACGAAGTGTTTAAACCTTTAAAAAGAGGAGAGCGAATAAAAGGATATATTAAAAAAATAAGGGAAGATGAAAAAATAGACCTTACTCTGCAAAAACAAGGTTACGATAGAATAGAAACTATAGCTGAAAATATTTATAAAAAAATAATATCTGAAGGAGGAACTCTTCCTTATGGAGATAAAAGTTCTCCCGAGGAGATATACAATTATTTTTATATAAGTAAAAAAGATTTTAAAAAAGCAGTTAGTTTACTTTATAAACAGCGGAAAATATCAATAGAACAAAGAAAAATACATGTTAAATAAAAGATAGTTGTTTTTTTTTTTTGAACATTAATTAAATTTTTGTTATTTAGTGTTTCATTATTTGAATAAACAAAAAACTATTTATTGCATTATTTATTTAATTAACTAAATATTTTATTATGAGAAAACTAACTTTTTTAATGAGTTTAATG
>CAYRJP010000022.1:0-9445 GCA_964424425.1 uncultured Bacteroidales bacterium
GATATTCTTTAATAAGTTTTGTTGCTTTATAACCGTCCATTACCGGCATTCTGATGTCCATAAAAATTAAATCAATATTTTTTTCTTTTTTACAAATATCAACAGCTTGCTTGCCGTTTTCTGCAAAAAGTATTTTTACATTTATTCTGAATTTATTTACCAAAGCACTAATATACTGATAATTAATTTCCTCATCTTCAACTATTAATACTGTATGTTTCTGTTCATTGTCACTTGCTTCAGCTGTGTTATTTTGCTGTTTAAATTCTGTTTCTTTCTCTTTATTATATAATAATGATACATGTTTATAAGGAATTGTAACAAAAAAAGTAGAACCTTTACCTTTTTCAGACTCAACTCTTATATCTCCTCCCAATAATTTTGTGTTTTCTTTTGCAATGGATAATCCAAGACCAAGTCCGTCAACTTTACGAGATATTATCTTTTCTTCTTGCGAAAATCGATTAAATATTAAATCTAAATTCTCTTTTTTTATACCTGTTCCCGTATCTTTTACATAAATTTCAATATCGTTACCTTTAAGAGTATAACCAAATTCAACAAATCCTTTATTTGTAAACTTAAAGGCATTTTCAAGCAAATTACCCAAAATTTTATTTAACTTAATTTCATCAAGCATTATCATGCTTTTATCATCCGAAAGTTGCTTTTTCAAACGTAACTCTATATTATTCTCTTTTGCTTTTGATTCAAAGATTTTATACAATTCGTCAAGCAAATCATTTAAACAAATTTCTTGCTCAATAATTTTAACTCTATTTGTTCCTAAGCGTGATATTTCCATTATATCATCTATAATACGCATTAATCGCTTACCACTGTTTTTAACAATTCTTGCATAATCTATTCTAGCTTCTTCAGGGATAGATTTATCACACAGCAATTCGGTAAATCCCAGTATTCCGTTCATTGGTGTTCTTACCTCATGCGACATATTATTTATAAATTCGCTTTTCAATTTATCACTCTCTTCTGCTTTTTCTTTTGCAATAATAAGCTCCTCGTTAGTAGTTTTATATTCTTCATTTAAAGCTGCATACTCATCATTTTGATGTTTTAATTCATACTCTACTCTTTTACGTTCCGAAATATCTTCTTTAATAATCAAAATATTTGTCAATTCTCCTTTATCATTCACTATTGGTGTTATCGTATTTTGTTCCCAGTAGGTTACTCCATCTTTTCTTTTATTAAGATATTCACCTTTCCAACTTTCTCTGTTTTTTATAACTTCCCATATTTCAGCATAATGTTTTTTATTTTTATCAAATAACAATACATTGGGAACTTTACCGATTATCTCTTTTTGAGTAAACCCTGTAATTTCAAAAAATCTGTGATTAACATACTCTATTGTTCCCGTATTATCGGTAATAATAACAGCATCAGCACTTTGCTCAACAGCAGTAGAAAGTTTTTTTATTTCACTTTCGGCTTTTTTACGATTACTTATATCGCGTAAGGCCACAACATGAATATTCTCTACTCCATTATATTTTTGAACATATCTTGCCGCAACTTCAAGTGGTATTATTGTTCCGTCTTTTCTTATACCTTCAATTTCGTAAGGTTCCGTAAATTGTCGAGCAATATTCTTAAAAATTAATTCATGATATTCGGGTTTTATAAATTCTTTTATAACATGTTTGCCTAAAATTTCATCACGTGAATAGCCGAATATTCTCTCCAATGCTTGATTTATTTCTATTGCTATTCCGTTTTCATGAATAACAATACCTTCAAAAGTAATATCCGACAGTTTTTTATATTTCCCTTGATTTTCTTCAGCTTCTTGTTTAGCTTTAATTAACTCTTCATTTATAACTTTATACTTTTTATTTAAAGCAGCATAAATTTCATTCTGTTTTTTAAGTTCTTCTTCGGCTTTTTTCCGTAAAGAAATATCTTCTTTGATAATCAGTATATTAGTTAAGTTTCCGTTAATATCTGTAATCGGAGTAATTACATTTTGTTCCCAGTATTTTGTTCCGTCTTTTTTATTATTATAATATTCTGTTTTCCAACTCTTCCCTTTTATTATAGCATCTTTAATATCTTTACAAATCTTATTACTATCTTCTATATTCAACAAAACTTCCGGTATTTTACCTTTTGCTTCTTCTGCTGTATAGCCGGTCATTTCCGAAAATTTACTGTTAACATATTCAATATGTCCCTCAATATCAGTAATAATTACAGTATTTGCACTTTGTTGAACTGCCAATGAGAATAATCTTGCCTTTTTTTCAACCGTTTTTCTCTTACGTATATCTCTAAGTGCTACAACTCTTACATTTTCTCCAACAGCTGAATCTTCAATACTGCGAGCCTCAACTTCAAGCGGCATTGTTGTTCCATCTTTTCTCATACCTTCAACTTCATATGGGTCAACAACCTTTTTATTTATATTTTGAAAAACCAGTTTGTGATATTCCGGTTTTATAAATTCTTTTATAACATTTTTATCTTTTATTTCATCAATATTGTATCCGAATATTCGTTCCATTGAACTGTTTGCATAAAGAAGTTTACCATCTTTATGCACAAGAATACCTTCAATAGTCAATTCCGATAAAAAACGATATCTTTCTTTATTCTCTTCAGCATCTTTTTTTGCTTTTATCAAATCGTTTAATACTTGAATAAAATGAATTCTGTATTTATTTGTTGCATAAACTATTAACAGCGATACCACCAAAATAGTAACTACACGCAAAACAAAATAAATAACTCCCTTATTACTAAAAAACAATAAAAAATCAATATGTAACGGTTTAATAATATACAAGTATCCTAAAATACTCATATACAACATACTATACAATACACTTAACTCCCCTGCTCTACGTCCGTAAAACAGAGTAATAAGAAATGAATAAAATATAGCTAAATATCCCCACCCCCCTTTAATTCCTAAAATAGGGATTGTTGGTAATGATATCAACATCAAAAAAACAATTAATATTATTTTTCTGACTTTAATATTTATTTTATTTCTAAAAAAATATAATCCCCAAATAACTAAAACAATAAAAAAATCAAAAAAATGGATAAACTTTATCTCTCCTAAGAAAAATACTTGTAATAAAAACACAATCATTACAAATAATCCTGAGACAGCAATAATAAGATTAATAAAATTTAATAACTTGTTGTCTATCGGAGAAAAAATATTGGTTAATTTGTTTTCTGTTGACATAATATACCCGATTGAAAATAATTTGTTAATATAAAAATTATTTTTTAAAGTGTATTTTTTAAAATAAAAAATAATGAAAATTTTTGTCAAAACAACACAAACGCCTATAAAACACTATATAATCATTAATGCAATTTTTGCTATTTTAATATTAATTATTTTTATGTATTCTGCTGTTTTCTACACAAATACTTTTGATTATCCTATTCATTCTCAAGTTACAGGTAATTATGTAAGCACAGGTTTATCAAGAGCTTTTTCTGAAATTATCAGATGTAATTTTGCGAAAGCAAAAGAGTTAAACAAATACTCTTTATCGATATTTATATTCTTTTTTGTGCAACTTTTTTTACGAATTATTGTTTCAATATTGTTATTAAGCACAAAAAAAATAAAAAAGCTTTTTCTTTTAACCGATATTTTGATAACAGTTTTATTATTTTTGCAAACATTTTGGAGATTTATTATCGATCAGTTTTAAATACACAAAACTTTTAAATAAAAGTTTAAAAATATTTCAATTATGCATAAAACAATAGTATTAATCTTTCTTTCAACTCTTTTTTTATTAACAAGTTGTAATTCATCAGGATTAAAGAAAGAGATTGTAAAAACTTACAAAAACGGAAATCCCAAAAAAGAGCAGTTTTTTAGTTTATCAAAAAAACATAAAAAAGAAGTAATAAAAGAGATAGGTTATTATCCTAACGGACAAAAAAAATATGTCGGTTTTTTTAAAGACAGGAAAAAAGACGGTAAATGGATTTTCTGGTTCGAAAACGGAAATAAATGGAGTGAAGGATATCTGGATAAAGGTATTAGAACCGGAGATGCCAAAGTTTACCATGAAAACGGAAAGTTGTTTTTTACAGGAAAATACATAAACGGAAAAAAAGACGGTAAATGGACTTTTTACGACGATAACGGAAAAAAAGTAAATGAAATTATTTTTAAAAACGGAGAAAAAGTAAATGAAAACAATTAAATATTACATTTAATAACATTTTAATACATTAAATACAGAATGAATACAAAAAAAAACATACAAGTTCAAGTTTCTTCCGAAATAGGAAGTCTTGAAGCAATAATAGTTCATACTCCGGGGCAGGAAGTTGAGAATATGACTCCTAAAAACGCTGAAAGAGCACTTTACAGTGATATTCTGAATTTAGCAGTAGCAAAAAAAGAATACAACCAATTTAAAGGAGTATTGCAAAAACATGCAACTGTATTTGAGATGCGTGAGTTGCTTAAAGATATTTTAACCAACGACAAAGTAAAAAAAACTCTTATTGACGAAATCTTCAAATGGGAAAAGGTAAACGATAATAAAGATTTTATTTTGTCACTTTCGCCCGAAGAGTTAACACGTCAACTAATTGAGGGTGTTGTTATGAAAAAAAATAACCTTACCCGTTATTTCGATGAAAATAGATTTTCGCTACGTCCTCTTCACAACTTCTTTTTTATGCGTGATGCATCTATGTCAGTAAACAACAGCGTGTTAATAGGACGTATGGCAAGTTCTGTTCGCGACAGAGAAGCAAGAATAATGGAAGCTATTTTCAATCATCATCCGATGTTTACAACCAAAACATACAATCCCGTAAGGTTCGATAATTTCGACCCCAAAATAACTATCGAAGGTGGTGATGTGCTTGTTGCTCGCGAAGATATTTTACTTGTGGGAACAGGTATAAGAACATCATCGCAAGGTATCGACTTTATTCTCGAACAACTTAAAATGCGTAAAAACAATCGCCATATTATTGTACAAGAACTACCTGATACTCCTGAATCATTTATTCATCTTGATATGGTGTTTACATTACTCGATAAAAATAAATGTATGGTGTTTGAACCTGTTATTTTGCATCCCAACAAATACCGCACCGTGCACATTCATGTTGACAACGGAAAAGTGAAAATTAAAACAGTACCCAATTTAATTTCTATTTTAAAAGAATTGGGGATGGATTTAGAACCTGTGATTTGCGGCGGGCAAAGCGACTTATGGACACAAGAACGTGAACAATGGCACAGCGGAGCTAACTTTTTTGCCGTAGGCGAAGGAAAAGTTATCGGTTACGAACGCAATGTTTATACAATGGAAGAAATGAACAAGCACGGGTTCAGTATTTTAAAAGCAAAAGATATTTTAAACAATAAAGTTAATCTGTCCGATTACGAAAAATATGTAATTACCATTGCCGGCTCAGAGTTGGCTCGCGGTGGAGGCGGTGCCAGATGTATGTCGATGCCTGTTAAACGTAAAAATGTAAATTGGTAGAAATTTTATATGCGAAAATTAAAAAACGAAGAACTTAACAGATTAACTGTGGATGAATACAAACAATCGGGTAAAACCCCGATTGTTTGTATCCTTGACAACATCCGTAGTCTTAACAATATAGGTTCTGTTTTCAGAACTGCCGACGGTTTTCTTATAAGTAAAATTTACCTTTGCGGAATAACAGCAACTCCTCCGCACAAAGATATTCACAAAACAGCACTGGGAGCCACCGAATCGGTTGATTGGGAGTATTTTAAAGAAACCATTGATGTTGTCAACCATTTAAAAAAAGAAGGTTATACTGTTATTTCTGTCGAACAAGCAGAAAATAGTATCTATTTGCAAAATTTTAAGGTTTCCGCCGATAAAAAATATGCCTTAATTTTCGGACACGAAGTAAAAGGTGTTGCTCAAAATGTTGTTGATGCAAGTGACTATTGTATTGAAATACCTCAATTCGGCACTAAACATTCCTTTAATATTTCGGTAAGTGCAGGAATGCTTTTATGGGAATTTTTTAAACAACTGAAATTATAATCCTTTCAGGCATCAAGGTAGATAATTGTTTGTGATAATTTTAATTTATCACTATTTTTACAATAATATTTATTGTAAAAACAAAAAATCTACAACCATGAATAAAAACAAAAAATTTGCAGTAGTATTATCGGGTTCGGGAGTTTACGACGGAGCTGAAATTCATGAGGCAACACTTACCATGTATGCCATAAATAAATTGGGCAGTAGTTATCAATGTTTTGCACCCGATATTAACCAACACCATGTAATCAATCACCTTACGGGACAAGAAACAGGCGAAACCCGCAATGTATTGGTAGAATCGGCACGTATTGCACGTGGAAATATAAAGCCACTTAGTGAATTTAATGCCGCCGATTTTGATGCAATAATTTTTCCCGGCGGATTTGGTGCAGCAAAAAACCTTTCAACATTTGCCTTTGACGGAGCAAATTGTAAAGTAAATCCCGATGTTGAAAAAGCAGTGCTTAATATGGTAAAAACACACAAACCCATAGGAGCATTATGTATTGCACCTGCTATAATAGCCCGTATTCTCGAAGGAGCAGTAGTTACCATAGGCAACGATGAAGGAACTGCAAATGCCATTGAAGCAATGGGAGCAAAACATCAAACACGCACTCACGGCGAAGTTACTATTGACGAAAAATATAAAATAGTAACAACACCTTGTTATATGCTTGATGCAACAATAAGCCAAATAGCCGAAGGTGCCGAAAATGTCGTGAAGACAATTATTGAAATGTAAAAAACTTATTTTGAAATTATTACAATCAAAGCAATTGTCGATAATGCGACACGGTAAATCAAATTGGGATAATCCTAAACTTGATGATATTGACCGTCCGCTTTTGCCGAAAGGCATAAAACGAACTGTAAGGGTATGCAAATACATGAAAAAACAGAAAATATTCCCTGACTACATTATTTGCAGCCACGCAGTAAGAGCTGTTAAAACAGCCGAAATTATTATTACCGAACTCAACTTATCAATGCTTCCGCAGATTCACAAAGAATTATATAACGGAGACATTGACAATATTAATGATATTGTTTCGGATATTGAAAATAATATCAATCATCTGTTGATAGTGGGACATAATCCCGTTTTAACCGATTATATTAATGCAAAAACAGAGAACTTAAATTTAGAATGGTTACCCACTTCAGGATTGGTTACCATTAATTTTAATTTTAAAAAATGGGCGTATATCTCAACCAACGAAGGAAAATACAGTGAATTTGTTACACCTAAATTACTAAAACACACAAATACTAAATAACTTACAAATGCAATTAAACGAGAAATACTTTGATAGAGAAATCAGTTGGCTTAGTTTTAACGAAAGAGTGTTGCAAGAAGCGGCAGATAAAAAAAATCCGTTAAACGAACGTATAAAGTTTCTTGGTATATTCTCGAATAATCAAGATGAGTTTTTTAAAGTAAGAGTGGCTACCTTAAATCGCCTTATCGACCTTAACGAAGAAAAATCGGAAGAAGGTAAAGACTACAAAGAAACTTTCCACGAAATAATATCTACGGTAAAAGAGCAACAAGGAAAGTTTGAAACTATATACGAACAATTAAAGAAAGAGCTGAACAAACACAATATTTTTATTGTAAATGAACAAGAGATAGACGAAGAACAAGGTGAATTTGTTCGTAAATATTTCAGAGAAACCGTTCGACACAACCTATTCCCGATAATGCTTAAAAGTTTGAAATCGTCGCAATACCTGACCGACAGGTCAATATATTTTGCAATAACACTGGGCAGAAGCGACCAACCCGAAAAGGATACATACGCCATTATGGAAATTCCCACATCATCGGTAAATCGATTTCTTGTGTTACCCGAAAAAAACGGCAAAAAATTTATTATTTTGCTTGATGATGTAATACGTTACAGTCTCGATGAAATATTTGCCCGCTTTAAATACGACTCTTTCAAAGCATATACTTTTAAATTTACACGCGATGCCGAACTCGATATTGACAACGATGTGTCAAAAAGTTTTCTTGAAGTGTTAAGCGAAAGCCTTATTCAACGTAAAAAAGCTTTGGCATTACGTTTAGTTTACGATAAAGATATGCCCGAAGATTTACTAAAAAACATAACATCAAAACTTAAAATAACAAGCCGCGACCACCTTGACGAAGGAGGACGTTATCATAATTTCAAGGATTTTATGAAATTCCCCAATCTTGGAGGAACAGAGCTTGAATGTGAGAAGGTTACACCTGTTTTACACAAAGATATTCCCGAAGGAATACGAATAATGCGAGCCATTCGCCGAAAGGATATTATGTTACATTATCCGTATCAATCGTTTCAATATATTATTGAGTTGCTTCGTGAGGCTTCGATAGACCCGAAAGTAAGGTCGATAAAAATGACTTTATACAGAGTATCGAATCCGTCGAATGTAATAAATGCCTTGATAAATGCTGCTCGCAACGGCAAAAGTGTTACTGTATTTTTAGAACTGCAAGCTCGTTTCGATGAAGAAGCTAATATTTATTGGTCGTCGAAACTTCAAGAAGCGGGAGTTACTGTTCTTACAGGTATTCCCGGACTTAAAGTGCACAGTAAATTGATATTAATTAAGCGAAAAGAAAAAAACGGATACCGCTCATATGCAAATATAGGAACAGGAAATTTTCACGAAAGAACCAGCGAATTATATTGCGATGATACTCTTCTTACCTGTAATCCGAAGATTACCGAAGAGGTAGATAAGGTTTTCGGACTGTTTAAAATGTCATTTCGACCATCACGGTTCAGAACCCTGATTGTAAGCCCGTTTAGCACACGCAATTTCTTTTTGCGAATGATAAATAACGAAATAAAAAATGCCAAACTAGGAAAAAAAGCATGCATTATCGTGAAATTGAACAATTTGTCGGATATAAGATTAATTAATAAACTGTATCAGGCAAGCAATGCCGGCGTAAAAATAAATTTAATAATAAGAGGAATTTGCAAATTGATACCCGGCGTAAAAGGACTTAGCGAAAACATTACCGTAAGAAGCATACTCGACAAATATCTTGAACATTCGCGAGTAATGGTTTTTTATAACGGCGGCGATGAACGGTATTTTATATCTTCGGCTGATTGGATGGTGCGTAATCTCGATAACCGCATTGAAGTTACAACCCCGATATTTGACCCCGATATTCAATTTGAATTAAAAACAATGTTGCAAATTCAACTTGCTGATAATACCAAAGCTCGCATTATAGATAAAGAGATGAGTAATAAATATTATACCGATAATAATAAACCGGTAAGAGCACAAATTGATATTCATAAATTTTTACAAAAACAACATTTACAAACAATTGACAGTTAAAAAATCAACTTTCAAATTAAATAATTAAAAATTGT
>CAYRJP010000022.1:9545-11932 GCA_964424425.1 uncultured Bacteroidales bacterium
ACAAACTTTTAACTTTCAACTAATAAATTATATCTTTGCAGCAGTTTTTTAAATTTTTTGTAAAATGAATTTTGCAGCTATCGACATTGGTTCAAATGCAGGCAGGCTTTTGGTAGCATCTGTTTTTGAAAAAAATAATATTCCTGTTACCGAAAAAATAACTTTGGTAAGAGTTCCCTTACAACTTGGTGTAGATGTTTTTGAAAACGGAAAGATATCCGAAGATAAAATAGAGATGCTGATACATACTTTTGAAGCATATAAGCAACTTACCGATATTTATCTTCCACAAGATATTATTGTTTGTGCTACCGATGCCATACGCAATGCAGCAAACGGTGACAATGTAATTGAAAGAGTGAAAAAAGAGACAGGTTTTGACATTATTAAATTGTCGGGCAAACAAGAAGCTGAATTTATAAGCAAAGCTGTTAATTCTAACTTAACAAGAATTCACAACTATGCAATTTATATTGATGTGGGTGGCGGCAGCACCGAAATCTCTCTTTTTCGTGAAAACGAACTTATAAAAACAAAATCGTTTGAAATAGGAACAATACGTCTTATGCTTGACACTGTGCCTCTCAACAAGTGGGACGAAATGAAACATTGGATTGAAGAACTGCGACAAGACAATATGCCTGTTGATTGTATTTGTTCGGGCGGTAACATTAATAAATTGACAAAACTTTACGGTAATCGCAATAAAAACACATTAAGTTATTCGCGTCTTGTTGAAGCTCACGAATTTCTTGAAGGACATCCTATTGAATATCTGATAAGCGAAATGGGATTACGTAAAGACCGTGCCGAAGTTATTGCTCATGCAGCTATAATTTTTAAAAAAATTATGAATTGGGGGCATATTCAAGAGTTACATGCTCCCAAAATAGGACTTGCCGACGGACTCGTTGTTGAGCTTTATAAAAAGTATAACAATATGCCGTCGTTGCTTGATTAAATTTCAGTACTATTTTCTTATTATTTTTACGGAACTGTCTTTTCCTATTTTTATTATGCTCGACGGTTTAGCTTTTGTCAAATCATCTTGCCGATAGGTTACAACATAATCTACACTATTGATAATTTCATCCGATATTTCATCGAAAATAAAAGGAGACGGCTCTCCGCTTATATTTGCTGATGTTGAAACAATAGGTTTTTTAAACTGTTGAATAAGTTTATTGCAAAAAGACTCATTTACAATTCTAACCCCCACGCTGTTATCACTTTTGTTTATAACATTTTCAGCCAGAAATTTTGCTCCTTCAAGAATCACTGTCAACGGACTTTCGGAATATTCCAGCATATCAAAAACCACATCGGGAATATCATTTATGTAACTACTCAGTCGGTTTACCGAATCCATTAAAACTATCATCGACTTATTGTCGGTGCGTTTTTTTATTTCGTAAATTTTTTTTACAGCTTCTTTATTTGTAGCATCACATCCCAAACCCCATATTGTATCGGTAGGGTAAAGAATTACCCCACCGTTTCGCAAAACCTGTAATGCTTGTTTTATATCGTTATACATAATTTAAAATAATATAATTTAAACAGAAACATCGTATTCGCGTAAAGCATCGTTAAGCGATGTTTTTTTATCGGTGCTCTCTTTACGTGTTCCAATAATAATAGCACAGGGCACACTATATTCTCCGGCATTGAATTTTTTTGTGTAAGAACCCGGAATAACAACCGAACGCGACGGCACAAAACCTTTATATTCCTTCGAACTGCTGCCTGTTACATCAATAACTTTTGTGGAATTGGTAATCACCACATTTGCACCAAGCACAGCTTCTTTGCCTATTCTTGCTCCTTCTACAACAATGCAGCGAGAACCGATAAAGCAGTTGTCTTCAATAATTACCGGAGCAGCTTGCACAGGCTCCAATACTCCGCCGATACCTACACCTCCGCTTAAATGAACATTTTTACCAATTTGAGCACACGAACCCACAGTAGCCCAAGTGTCAACCATTGTTCCGCTGTCAACATAAGCTCCTATATTTACATACGAAGGCATCATTATTACACCTTTTGCCAAATATGCCCCATAACGAGCTACCGCATGAGGAACAATACGCACCTCTTGTGTGGCATAGTCTTTTTTTAATGCTATTTTATCGTGAAATTCAAACGGTCCTACCTCAATTGTCTCCATTTTACTGATAGGAAAATACAGTATTACCGCTTTTTTTATCCATTCGTTTACTTGCCAATCGTCACCTTTTGGTTCTGCTACTCTTAATTTACCTTTATCAAGTAACTCTATAACTTGCTTTATAGTATTTTGAACAGCTTTCTCTTTAAGCATATCCCTGTTTTCCCAAGCCTCTTCAATAACTTTTCGTAAATCTTCCATATTGTATATTTTAGCA
>CAYRJP010000022.1:12032-19124 GCA_964424425.1 uncultured Bacteroidales bacterium
TAAGAAATCCCTTAGCGTCTCTGTATGAAAAAAATAAAATCTTTTGTAAAATAAAATACGATGCTTACTTTTATACTTATTAACGCATACAAATTTTAATGTTAAAACATTATTTAAAACAGGGAATAATAGAAGCCGGTTGCGATGAAGCAGGCAGGGGATGTCTTGCAGGACCTGTGTTTGCGGCAGCAGTAATTTTACCGCCCGACTTTTACCATGAAAAACTAAACGATTCAAAACAAGTTTCCGAAAAAATGCGATATGAGTTACGCAATTTTATTATTGAAAATGCCACAGCCTATGCAGTAGCAAGTTTTACTCCCAAACAAATTGATACTGTAAATATTCTTAATGCATCTATATTATCAATGCACAAAGCATTAGACAACCTTTCGGAACAACCGCAGCATATTATCGTTGACGGTAACAGATTTAAACCTTACGGTAAAATTCCTTTTACTACAGTAATAAAGGGTGACGGTAAATATTTATCAATAGCGGCAGCATCTATTCTTGCAAAAACCTATCGCGACGATTATATGATGAAAATACACAAAGAGTTCCCTCAATATGCTTGGAACAGAAATAAAGGATACCCCACAAAAGAACATCGTCAAGCTATTGAAAAATTTGGAATTACACCATATCACCGAAAAAGTTTCAGACTTATTGACACACAATTGAAATTAGAATGGTAAAAACATTAAATTTGCAAGACTATAAAAATCATAATGTATGAAAACAGCAGTATTTGCAGGGTCGTTCGACCCGTTTACAAAAGGACACGAATCAGTAGTGGTAAGAGCCTTACCCCTTTTCGATAAAATATATATAGCCATAGGAAATAACTCTTCAAAAATGGAGTTTCTAACCGTTGATGAGCGAATAGAATTAATACAGAGTGTTTTTAAGAATGAACCTAAAGTTGAAGTAGATTCATACACCGGATTAACAGTTGATTATTGTAAAAAAGTAAATGCAAATTTTATGCTCAGAGGTATTAGAACCGCTGCCGATTTCGAATATGAAAGAGCTGTCGCTCAAATGAATAAATCGATGTTACCCGAAGTAGAATCGGTTTTTTTGCTGACAACTCCCGAATTAACACCGGTAAACAGCACAATAGTAAGAGATATTCTTCGTTATGGTGGTGATGTAAGCCAGTTTTTGCCCGATGGAGCAGATATTTATATAATTTTAAACAAAAGAAATAAACTAAGAGAAGTTTGACATTATAAACTACAAACTAATATAAAATATGAAACGGGTTTTATTACTGCTATTTATCATATCTTGGGGTTTTGCTTATTCCGATACTATTCCGGTAACCATTTACGGAACTCATAAAGATTACGCCGGACAAATAATAAAAATTTATAAAACATCAGACTATATAACTCGTACTAAAAAAATAATAGCCATTGATACTGTTGATAAACAGGGTAATTTTAAATTACAATATATTACCGATAAAACATTACTTATTTCAATGCCGCTTGGAATTTACAATGCCGTTTTATTTACTGCTCCAAGCAAAAATTACAATGTTATTTTACCTCCGTTTCAGCCAAAAACCAAAGCTGATATTATTACGCCTTTTTTTAAACCTGTTGAAATATATCTCGGAATTAAAAATGCCGATTCTACCGATTTGAATTTTCAAATTGCCGATTTTAATGAACAATATTATAATTTTATTGATAGTAATTATTATTATATATTCAAACATCCCAGAGTAATTTTTATTGATTCGGTGATAGCATCTTTCGAACAACAATTTATATTTGATACAGTTAAATTTTTTAAAAATTACAGAAATTACAAATATGCATGGCTTAAATTTGCAAGCTATATGCGTGACGACAGATATGTAATTCGCGAATTTTTCAACAATAAACCTATTTTATATCAAAATCCCGCTTACATGGATTTGTTTAATCAACTGTTTACTAATTATCTTACAATTTACTCAAGCAAACCTGAAGGAGAGCGGCTTTATTCGGATGTCGCTTACGCAAAAAGCCCGAAATATATTTACGAAACATTTGCAAACAATATGGTTTTATTAAATGACACTTTGCAGCAATTTGTTTTACTTAAAGGATTATATGACGAATTTTATCAAAAAAACTATAACGTTTCAAGTTTACTTATTACGCTCGATTCGGTTAAAATGCTTACAACAATACCGGAACATAAAATAATTGCCGAAAATATTCGAAAAAAAGTTTTAAAAACACGTTCGGGATTTCCCGCACCTAAATTTGAACTACGTGATGCAAACGGTATCTTTCGAAACAGTAATGATTATTTGGCAAACTATGTATATTTGAATTTTATGTCTGTCGAAAGTTTTTCTTGCCAACAAGATTTAGAGTTATTAAAAATATTATATGAAAAACATAAAACTGATTTTAAAATAATTTCAATATGTATTGACGATGATTTTAAAAAAGCTGTTGATTATTTTAAACAAAAAGGTTACGAATGGACTCTTTTGAGCTATAAAGAACAAAAAAATATCATTAATAATTATAATGTAAAAGCCTATCCTACATATTATTTGATAAACCCCGACGGAAAATTTGCCATGTCACCGGCAGTATCACCCGGCGAAAATTTCGAATGGTATTTTTTTAAAATGTTACAAGCAAAAAAACGTAAAAAACTCAGAGAATAGAAAAACTCATTTAAGTTTCTGTTGTATTTTTATTTTGTAATTCTTAATAACATCAATAATTGATGGATACGATTTTTTTAGCAGTAATTCAGCTTCAACAGTATCAACCCATATAACATTTGATATTCCTTCTTCGACTTGAGGAACGGGAGTTTCATTACCTGCATATGACATTAAATACCATTTAACAGGTTTTAATACAATACGTTTTTTTAAAATATAGGTATGATATGTTTTTGTAAGTTTTTCAATAATTTCAACACCATTAATACCACACTCTTCTTCAACTTCACGAACTGCAGCCGTTCTGTTTTTTTCATTTTTTTCAAGATGCCCTTTCGGCAAATCCCACATACCGTTTCGCTTAATAAAAAGAATTTGATTTTTATTGTTAACAACAACACCTCCGGCTGCTTTCCTAATCTCAAAAAAAGATTTGAAATCGCTCCATGTTTGTTTAATATTATCAGTAATGAGTAAATAGTTACCTTTTTTCTTAATTTTAAAAAGAGTTAAAACGATATCGGCAATAACCTGTTTTTCAGGATTTACAAAAGTTTTATCAAAATTAATGTCTTTAATACTCTTTTTTGCGATAATCAACTTACTGTTGTTGAAAAAAACTTTATACTTTTGTGCCATGAAACAAATAAAAGATTTTGAAAGAAAAATAGCAAATGATTTATTGCAAATAAAAGCAATAAAATTATCGCCTGCAAATCCTTTTACGTGGGCATCTGGTATTAAATCGCCTATTTACTGCGATAACCGTAAAATTTTATCATTCCCAAAAGTGCGAAATTTTGTAAGAGATGCTTTTGTTCAAATGATTATGGAAAAATATCCCGAAACAGACATTATTGCCGGAGTAGCAACAGGAGCTATTGCTCACGGAGTATTAGTTGCCGAAAAACTTAACAAACCGTTTATTTACGTACGTTCAGGTGCTAAGGGGCATGGTTTACAAAATTTGGTAGAAGGACATTTTGAATCCGGACAAAAAGTTGTAGTAATCGAAGATCTTATATCTACCGGAGGCAGTAGCTTAAAAGCCGTTGAAGCCTTACGCGAAGCAGGTGTCGAAGTGCTTGGTTTAATAGCTGTTTTTACCTACGGTTTTAAATTAGCAGCTGAAAATTTTGAAAAAGCAAATTGTAAATGGGATACGCTAAGTAATTATAATATACTGATAAATACGGCGTTGGATATAGATTATGTTAAGAAACATGATATAGAGATGCTAAATAACTGGCGTGAAAATTATTCCAAATAAAAAAATAGTTATAATTTGTAACTGATTTTATTAATATAAAGCATAAAACAGTATAATTATCTGTTAACGTGTTAAATATGTGTTAAACAAATTATAACTATTTAAATTATGAGCATAAGCTTAATAGGAAGATCTATTGGAGAATCTGTTACTTTAAGATTAAATGAAACTTTTGCAATATTAAAAGCAAAAGGAGAGCCTGTAATTCATCTCGGTGGTGGCGAGCCAAAATCAAAAGCTCCCATTGATGCCATTACAGCAATTACTTCTCATTTGAATACAGGAGAGGTAAGATATGCACCTGTTGACGGAACTATTGATATGAAACAAGCAATTATCCGTTATACAATGGATAATTACGGCAGAAAAGTAGAACCTGAGAATATTATTGCTTCAAGCGGAGCTAAACAAGCCTTAATGGTTGCTTTACAAGCAATTCTTGACCCGCAAGACGAAGTTATTTTTACTGCACCGTATTGGGTTTCGTATCCTGATATGGTAAAACTTTGCGGAGCGGTTCCCGTTGCCGTAACTCCCGAAGATGGAACATTTACTCCGCGTATGCAAGACATTGAACAAAATGTTTCGTCATACACCAAAGCCATTATTATAAACAGTCCCAATAATCCTTCGGGAGCTGTTTATCCCGATGAGTTTATAAAAGAGATAGTTCAGTTTGCCGAAAAAAAAGGCATCTATTTAATAATGGATGATATTTATCGTAAACTGGTTTTCAACGGAGTAACTCCTGCCAATCCTTACGATTATGTTACCGATTTCAGTGAAAATTCAAAATTAATTATTATAAATGGTGTATCAAAAGCATATGCCATGACAGGTTTTAGAATAGGTTGGGCTGTTGCCAATAAAAAGTTGATAAAGGTTATGGCAAACATTCAGGGGCATCAAACATCAGGACCATCTGTGCTTTTACAAAAAGCAGCTATCGGTGCAATAAACGGTATTCAATCGGGAACCGAAAGTTTAAGAATCACTCTTGAAAATAACCGGAAAGTTATGATGCAACAACTTAACGCTTTTGATGGTGTTCATGTGCTTCCGCCAGATGGAACTTTTTACTGTTTTGTTGATTTTAGTGCTTACAATAAAAATTCTACCGAATTGTCAAACTTTTTACTTGAAAAAGTAAGAGTATTAACAATGCCGGGTGTTGAATTTGGTCGTGAAGGATATTTACGCCTGTCGTATTGCGGTTCTATCAAAGATATTATCGAAGGTATTGAGCGAATAAAATGGGCTTTAGACCCCAATTCGCCAAACGAACTTTATATTGGTGAACGTAAATTAGTTAGAGATTGGAATTAGTCCGAAAAATTATTAATTTTTAAAAAAGACATTAAATGAGTAAATATTTAAAATTTCAAACTCCGGCACAACCGACAGCAATAGATTTTAAATCGGATTTTGGGTTGAAAAATCACGGACTTGTGCATCTTGACACTGTTTACTGGAATTTACCTACTGAAGCTCTTGTTGAAGAAGCAATTTTTCGTAACGAAGGAAAAATGGTTAAAGGCGGAGCATTTCAGGTTTATACGGGAAAATGGACAGCACGTGCAGCTAACGATAAATATTTTGTTTACGAAGAGAGCACAAAAGATATGATAGATTGGGGTGAATATAATCGCCCGATGTCGCAAGAAAAATTTAACGGTTTATTTTCGCGTTTACAATCTTTTTGGCAAGGCGAAGAACTGTTTGTGCAAGATTTGTATGCCGGAGCACATCCCGAATACAGATTGCCCGTAAGGGTAATTACCGATAAGGCTTGGAGTGCACATTTTGCTCGTAACATGCTGATTGCCGAAAGTGATTTAGCAAAATTAAAGCAGTTTGTTCCCGATTTTACAATTATGGTTTCACCTAAATTTAAGGTTGACCCACGTATTGACGGAACACAAAGCGAAACAGCCATAGTTATAAATTTTGCTCAAAAACTTGCTATCATAGCAAACTCTGAGTATGCAGGCGAAATTAAAAAATCAATATTTACAATAATGAATTTTTTAATGCCATTGCAAAATGTAATGTCAATGCACTGCTCGGCAAATGTTGGCGATAATAGCGATGTTGCTCTGTTTTTCGGACTTAGCGGAACAGGAAAAACAACATTGTCGGCAGATCCTAAGCGTAAGCTTATAGGTGACGATGAACACGGTTGGAGTGATGACAGTGTATTTAACTACGAAGCAGGATGTTATGCTAAAGCTATCAGGCTTTCAGCCGAAGCAGAGCCTGAAATTCATGCTTGTACACATATGTTTGGAACCATATTGGAAAATGTTGTTTTTGACCCCGCTTCTCGCCAAATAGACCTTGATGATGAAAGTTTAACAGAAAACACACGACTATCGTATCCGCTTGAATATATACCAAATGCGGTACCCGAAAAAATGGTTAAAGCTCAACCTAAAAATATCATTTTTCTTACAGCTGATGCTCAGGGAGTAATGCCTCCAATTGCAAAATTGACAATGGATCAAGCGATATATCATTTTATAAGTGGTTATACTTCGAAAATTGCAGGTACAGAAATGGGCTTGGGAATTGAACCCGAAATTACGTTTAGTGCTTGTTTCGGTGCTCCGTTTATGGTGCATCACCCTTACTATTATGCTAATTTGCTTAGAAAAAAAGCTGAAGCATCGGGAGCAAATATTTGGCTTGTTAACACCGGCTGGGTAGGTGGAAAATTCGGAGTAGGTAAACGTATCTCTATTCGTCATACCAGAAATATGCTTAATGCAGCATTAGAAGGTAAACTTGATAATATAGAGTATCGTACCGATAAACTTTTCGGATTTCAGATACCTAAATCGTGTCTGGGTGTGCCCGAAGATGTTTTTGAACCATCAAATGCTTGGGGTGATAAAGATGATTATTGGAAAAAATATGATGCTCTTGTATCAAGATATATTGAAAACTTTAAATTGTTTCAAGAATATGTCCCAAAAGAGATTTTAGCAGCGGGACCTAAACGTTTAAATACAGTAAAATAATTTTATATAAGATTACAAAGTTTGTCGGAGTAATTACATTTCGACAAACTCCGTAATCTATAAAAAACAGATACTAAGCCTATCAAAGACGAGAAAAATAATAAGTATTTTAATAAAAA
>CAYRJP010000023.1:0-1372 GCA_964424425.1 uncultured Bacteroidales bacterium
GAATATCAATATTAAAATCTTTTCGGATTTTTGCTTTACTTAAAACTGAAAAAGCGGGTCTTTTTGCAGGTGTCGGAAACATTGAACTTCTAACAGGATTAACTTTACATTTTATGTTTTCTTGTCTGAATATTTCACATGCAAAATCATACCAACTAGCTATTCCTTCGTTTGTATAATGATAAACTTCCTGAAAAGTTTTTTCATTATTGAATTTTAATTTTGATATTATTTCCAGAATAGTTTTTGCCAAGTCTCTTGCATAAGTTGGAGAGCCCACTTGGTCTATAACTACATTTATTTCATCTTTTTCATTACCCAAACGCAACATTGTTTTAACAAAATTGTTACCAAATGTGGAATACAACCACGAAGTTCTGATAACCAAAGCATTAATGTCAGAATATGTAATTAATTTTTCACCTTCATATTTTGTGTCTCCATACATTGTTCCGGGGAAATTAGGATCATCTTCATCGTAAGGAGTATTCTTCATTCCGTCGAAAACATAATCAGTAGATATATGAATAAGACAAGCATTTGTTTTTTTTGCAGCATCTACTAAATAATCAACAGCTACGGTATTTAACAAAAATGCAGCATCTCTCTCTTCTTCGGCTTTATCTACGGCAGTATATGCAGCACAATTTATTATAAAATCAACAGGATTTTTTTCGACAAATTTTTCTGCCTCTCTCGATTTTGTTATATCAAGAGTATCAACATCTGTAAAAACAAATGAATAATCGGTATTGATTTTTGACAAATATTGTAATTCTCTTCCCAATTGTCCGTTTGCTCCGGTTACTAAAATAGCAGCTTTCTTCATATTCAATTCCAATAAAACTTTATTACAATATATTAAAAATTCATTTTTGCTTCATTAAAAAGTGGCAATATTTTATCTTTTTCTGATATAATTTGTTTCTCTAACGGTATTTGCCAGTCTATATTTAAAAAATTATCATTAACATTAATTCCTCCTTCGCTTTCGGGTTTATACTCATTATCGCATTTATATGCAAAAATTGCTGTTTCCGACAATACCGAATATCCGTGAGCAAAACCGCGAGGAATAAAAAATTGTTTTTTATTATCTTCTGATAATTCTATTCCAACCCATTGTCCAAATGTGGGAGATTTTTTTCGCAAATCAACAGCTACATCAAATACTTTTCCTTTAATAACTCTTACAAGTTTAGCCTGACCATAAGGAGCTAATTGGTAGTGCAATCCTCTTACCACTCCATACGATGAAAATGCTTCATTATCTTGAATAAAATCGGCATCAATACCTGCTTGTTTATATCGCTCAGCTTGATAACTTTCAAAAAAATAACCTCTATCGTCTTTAAATACTCGCGGTTCTATT
>CAYRJP010000023.1:1472-15003 GCA_964424425.1 uncultured Bacteroidales bacterium
ATTTAACTTTTTAACAAATTATCAAAATATTCAATAGTTTTTTTCAATCCTTCTTCAAGTTTAATTTCTGGTTCCCAATTATTTAGTTTTTGTTGAGCCAACGAAATATCTGGCCTTCTTTGAATAGGATCATCTTTTGGTAACGGCATAAAAATAATTTTCGATTTTGAATTTGTCAATTTAATAATCATCTCAGCTAATTCCAGAATTGTAAACTCATTAGGGTTACCGATATTTACCGGTCCTATAAAATCATCAACTTTCATCATTCTAATCATTCCCTCAACCAAATCATCAACATACTGAAAACTACGTGTTTGTTTACCATCGCCATAAACAGTAATATCTTTGTTTTGCAAAGCCTGAATTATAAAATTAGAAACAACCCTTCCATCGTTAGGATGCATTTTTGGTCCGTAAGTATTAAAAATTCTTACAATTTTAATATCTACTTTATTTTGATTATGATAATCCATAAATAATGTCTCAGCACAACGCTTACCCTCATCATAACACGAACGAATACCTATTGGATTTACATGTCCCCAATAACTTTCGGTTTGAGGATGAACTTCGGGGTCACCATAAACTTCGCTGGTTGATGCTTGTAAAACTCTTGCCCTTATCCGTTTTGCCAAACCAAGCATATTTATTGCTCCCATTACCGATGTTTTAGTTGTTTTTATGGGATTATATTGATAATGAACCGGTGAAGCAGGACATGCCAAATTATATATTTCGTCAACTTCGGCATAATACGGAACCGTTACATCATGGCGAACTAACTCAAAATAGTGATTGTCCATTAAATGAATTACATTGCGTTTGTCTCCGGTAAAAAAATTATCAAGACATATTATTTGATTTCCATCATTAAGCAATCGTTCGCAAAGATGTGCTCCCACAAAACCGGCTCCTCCGGTAACTAATATTCGTTTCATGTATTTACTATTTTGTTTCAATTTCTCATTAAAAATTAATCAAAGATAAATATTAATTAATATCATTGAATAATATTAACCCAACAATTTCAAGTAACACCCTTATTGTTATTTGATATTTTACTATTAAATAATTGCTCTTTTATTGCAGCTATTATATTTTAAAAAATAAATTACTTAGTTACAACCTAAGCATCAATACATTATAAAATGTTAATTATCATAAAGTATTACTTGTATCTATAAAGACTAAATACAAATAAGATTTTTTTTCGTTGTTTTTTTTCAATACTAAAAATAATTTGATAGCTTTAAAAATAAAATTATGTTAAATTGAACATATGTTCATAATTAGATATGTTATTTCTCAAAACACATGGTTAAAAACAGAATTTCATGAAGACAACCAGAAGAGATTTTATTAAAATTTCGGCATTAGGCTTGGGGGTAGCCACGCTCGGTGGTTCAGTTGTAAAAGCCGCCGGAAAAAGTATTTTCGGAACCGATAAAATAAATAAACTTTTAACAACTCGCACTCCTACATATTGTGAAATATGTTTTTGGAAATGTGCAGGTTGGGTTTACACCGATGGTTCCGGCGATATAAAAAAAATAGTAGGTAATACAGACGACCCACACTGCAACGGTAGATTTTGCCCTCGCGGAACAGGAGGAGTCGGCATGTATCACGACAAAGACAGGCTTAAAACCCCTCTTATCAGAGTAACCAACAAAGACGGCAATCAAACTTTTAGGGAAGCATCGTGGGATGAGGCTTTAAATTATATTGCCGAAAAAATGAAAAATATTAAAGATGTGCATGGTCCTGAGTGTATGGCACTATTTACTCACGGCTCAGGAGGTAAATTTTTAGGACATATGCTAAAAGCTTACGGCTCAAAAAATATTTCAGCACCCTCATATGCTCAGTGTCGCGGACCTCGCGAAGTTGGTTTTATTGCCACATTCGGTAAAGGCATAGGTTCACCCGAACCTACCGACATAAAAAATACCGACTGTTTGGTATTAATCGGCTCTCACATTGGTGAAAATATGCACAACGGACAAGTGCAGGAAATGGCTCAGGCAATAGAACGCGGAGCAACAATTATTACGGTTGACCCCAGATATTCAACAGCAGCAAGTAAATCAAAATATTGGCTGCCCATAAAACCTGCCACAGATATGGCACTGCTTCTTGCCTGGATGCACGTAATTATTTACGAAGGTTGGTATGATAAAAAATATATAGAAAAATATGCATATGGATTTGAAGATTTAAAAGAACATGTAAAAAATTACACACCCGAATGGGCATACGGTATCACAACAATAGAACCTGCCGTAATTCGTAAAACAGCAAAAGAGATGGCAAATGCTTCACCTGCTGTTATTATTCATCCCGGAAGACATGTAACATGGTATGGTGATGATACACAACGCTCGCGTGCCATTGCCATATTAAATGCTTTACTCGGCTCGTGGGGACGAAAAGGCGGATTTTACACTGCCGACGGAATACACCTTCCCGATTTTCCTCATCCCGAATATCCTAAACCAAAAAAAACTTGGCGTGATGCTTTTCCCGGACAATATAACCTTGCCGATTTGGCTTTGGCTTCGGGAATTTGTGATGCTACAATTCCGGCTGCTTCACGCGACTGCTCTTTTAAAGGTTGGATAGTAAACGGAACAAATCTTATTTTCACACTACCGAATATTAAAAACACACAAGAAGCTATTAAACATCTTGAACTTTTAGTAGTAATAGATACAATGCCTATGGAAATAACAGGCTATGCCGATGTGGTATTGCCCGAATGCACATATTTGGAGCGATACGATTATCCACGAACATCGAAACATAAATTTCCGACAATTGCTTTACGGATGCCGGCTGCCGAACCTAAATACAATTCAAAACCCGACTGGTGGATTGCAAAAGAGTTGGGACACAGATTAGGTTTGGATGATTATTTTAAATACGATGATATTACCGAAGTTATTGATTGGCAATTGAAGCAAGTAGGTTCATCACTCGAAGAGATGAAAAAACTCGGAGTAAAAAAACTTGAACGCGAATTTGACGATATGTATTTTACTGATGACGATGATATTGAGTTTTATACAAATACAGGAAAAATTGAACTTTACTCAACAGCATTAGAGCAAGAAGAATTTGACCCGATGCCGAAATATACGGCACATCCCGAACCCGAAGACGGATATTACAGATTGATATACGGAAGAGCACCTATGCATACTTTCAGCCGAACAACCAATAATCCGAATCTTACCGATTTAATGGCTGAAAATTCGGTATGGGTAAACCCGAAAGTTGCTAAAATATGGGATTTAAAAACAGGACAAGAAGTGTGGCTCGAAAATCAAGATGGAATTGTATCTTCATTTTCCGTTAAGGTAAGAGTAACCGAACGTATTCGCTACGATTCTGTATATATGGTTCACGGATTCGGGCATAAAGATAAAAGATTAAGTCGTGCAAACGGTAAAGGAACAAGCGATACCGAATTAATAACTAATGTAATGGTTGACCCGATAATGGGAGGAACAGGAATGAGAGGAAATTTTGTAACATTTCATACTACAAAACCTGAGAAAGGAGGTCTGTTATGAGATATGCAATGACAATGGATATTAAAAAGTGTGTAGGATGCGGTGATTGTGTTGTAGCATGCCAAACTGAAAACAATGTTCCCATAGGATATTGTCGCGATTGGATTGTGGAAAACGTAAACGGCACTTATCCTCAACTAGAATTGGAATTACGCTCGGAAAGATGTAATCATTGTGAAAACACTCCGTGTGTAAGAACTTGTCCTACCGGAGCAAGTCATGTAATTGAAGGTGGTATTGTAAAAGTAACACACAACGAATGTATAGGTTGCGGAGCTTGTATAGAAGCCTGTCCTTACGATGCTCGTTATTTTCATCCCGACGGATATGTTGACAAATGCACTTTTTGTGATCACAGAGTAGCAAAAGGTATGGATACTGCATGTGTTTCGGTTTGTCCTACTCACAGTTTGCACTTTGGTGATTTAGATGACATGAACTCATCTGTTTCTATATTGTTGAAAACAAGAAAATACAAGGTTAATGCTCCCGAAGCAGGAACTAAACCGCAAGTTTACTTTTTGGAATAACACAACCTTTTTAAAATAAATTTTTTAATTAAAAAATATTAAAATGAAAGAAGAACTATTTGTCAGCGGTAGAAATATACCGTTTATAGATCCGGTGCTGCATGTATGGCATTGGCATATACCGTTGTATCTGTTTTTAGGAGGTTTGGCGGCAGGACTGATTTTCTTTTCGGCATTTTCGTATCTGAGAGGAAAAGAACAAATATATCCTTCGGCAATAAAAATAGCACCACTAATAGCTCCTATTGCCATAGCGATAGGATTAGTTGCTTTAATCTTGGATTTAAAACATCCTCTTTACTTTTGGAGATTATTTACTGCATTTAGGCTTGAGTCGCCAATGTCGTGGGGAGCATGGACTTTAACAGTAATATTTGCAACTTCAATACTTTGGCCATTGTCGTATATAAAAGAGATTCAAGAATATTTTAAAGAATCAAAATTTTGGACAGCAGTTTTTAAACCGATAGTAAATATGGTTGAAAAGATAAAGTTATTGTCCGTCATCTACGAATTTAGTGTAAAACAACGTAAAGCATTAGCTTGGTCAAATATATTTTTAAGTATTATACTCGGAGTATATACCGGAATACTATTATCGGCATTCAATGCTCGTCCGTTATGGAACACATCAATTTTAGGACCTTTGTTTTTAACTTCGGGATTGTCAACGGGAGCAGCAGCTATAATGTGGATTGCAAAAACCCATATTGAAAAAGTTAATTTCAGTAAGATAGACCTGATGTTGATAGCCGTTGAACTGTTTCTTATAATTCACCTGTTTATGGGTTTTATGGCAAGTTCAGCCGTTCAAATAGAAGCAGCACAATTGTTTTTGGGTGGAGAATTTACAGTAATATTTTGGATAGGAGTTGTTGCAATGGGGCTTGTATTTCCGGCTTTTCTTGAAATAATGGAACTTTTCGGATATAAAATTCCGGCTTCAATTTCGGCACTATTTATACTTGCAGGCGGGCTATTATTCAGATTTATTATGGTAGATGCAGGACAAATAACACGCTATCTTTATTAATTGAAATAATTTAAAATACAGATTATGGATAAGAGTAAACAATATATGAATCCCTATTTAGCAGGAACAATTTTAGGACTTGTAATTATAGCTGCTTTTATTTTCAGCGGCGAAGGATTGGGAGCAAGCGGTGCTTTTAAAGATACGGTAGCAACTGTTGTTGTAAAAACAGCACCCGAATATTCGCAAAGTTCACACTTTTTCAACAGATATTTGTCTTTGGGGCATTTACCCATGAAATCGTGGTTGGTATTTGAAATGCTTGGAGTATTGGTTGGCGGTATAATTTCGGGGGCATTTGCCGGAAGGCTGAAACTAAAAATTGAACATTCGCCAAAAATAACATCAAAAACACGAATTATAATGGCAATAATAGGGGGAATGCTTTTTGGTATCGGTTCGCAACTTGGCAGAGGTTGCACATCGGGAGCAGCATTAAGCGGAATGGCGGTAATGTCGGTTTCGGGATTTATAGCTGCCGGAGCTATTTTCGGAACAGGATATGTTTTTGCATGGTTTTTTAGAAAATTATGGATATAAAATTAATAAATAGACAATAATAAATATTAAAATATGGCACCAATATTTGAACAAGGAAGTGAATGGAACATGATAGCAGCCTTTTTTATAGGAATAGGATTTGGTTGGGTTCTTGAACGAGCAGGTTTTTCTTCATCACGAAAACTTGCAGGTGTTTTTTACGGATACGATTTTGTTGTATTAAAAGTATTTTTTACTGCGGCTATTGTTGCTGCTGTAGGATTATTAGTTTTAAACCAATTTGGTATTATCGACTTTTCGGCAATATGGATGCCCACAACATTTGTTTTACCGACAATAGTAGGTGGAATGATAATGGGACTCGGTTTTATAATCGGAGGTTTTTGTCCGGGAACCAGTGTATGTGCAGCAGCTATCGGCAAAATTGATGCAATGGCATTTGTCGGAGGAATTATTTTAGGTATTACATTTTATACTTTCACATACGAAGCTCTTTGGGAAAACTTGCGAAACAGCACCTCAATAGGAAAAGTAAAAATGGGAGAATTATTGGGAGTGACTGACGGTATTGCTGTTCTCGGATTTATATTTTTCGGACTATTTGCGTTTTGGATGGTAGATACCATTAAGAAAAAGTTGAAAATTAAGGATGTGGATTATTAATGCTCACAATCTAAAAATTAATTGATATGAACAAAAAATATATATTACCGGTGTCGGTTTTAATTATAGTGGGTATATTTTTAGCATTTACTAATATTAAAACCAATATCAAAGAAGAGACTCCTCCCGAGATATTGCATAAAAATATTGTTGAGCAAACAAGGTATATTTCGGTTGAGGAAGTTGCCAAAAAATTGGTAGAAAAAGATCCGTCGATAATGCTTATTGATGTTCGTCCTGCCAAAGAGTTTAATAAATTCAGCTTACCCGGAGCTATAAATATACCTCTGGATTCGATACTATTACCTGCCTATCAAGATTATTTGGGACAGGATGTGTATAGTGCAATATTGTATTCAAACGGAACTTTAACTGCCGACCAAGCGTGGATATTGTGTAAACGACAAGAATACACAAATAATTTAGTAATGCGAGGCGGGCTGAATGCGTGGGTTGAAGATGTTTTAAAGCCTGTTTATAATGATAAATTTTATGATAAAAACGATGAGGCTTTGTATGAATTAAAAAAAGGATTGAGTTTGTATTTTGGCGGCGGCTCTGCCGTAGAGCAAGATAATACAGGAAAGTCCAAGCATAAAAAAGTAGTTAAAAAACGCAGGAAGAAAGGTGTAGAGGGAGGTTGCGGATAAAATATTTTTTAATAAAAAAAAAGTTAAACTTATGAGATACTTATTAATATTGACAATTGCAATTTTACTGGCAAGTTGCAATACCGACAATAAATTGAAATATACACTATCGCTTGACGAAACATTAAATACCGTAATATCGAAGGCAGATATTTTATCGGCGAAAGAGTTAGCCGATATTATTCTTAAAAGCGATTCGGCAACTTATCTTTTTGTGGATATAAGAACACCGCAAGAGTTTATTGCTTGGCATGTTAAAGGTGCTGTTAATATTCCTGCAAAGGATATTTTTAATCCTGAATATCAGGAAATTTTAAAAAACAGTTCTATTACAAAAATACTTTATTGTAAAGGTTCTCATCAAGCAATGAATACTTATACCGAACTTAAACAGTTAGGCTACAATAATATAAAAGTATCGTTGGGAGGATATTCTTTTATAAAAAATCATATTATTGATACTTTATCGTTGAGCAACGGTATTTACAACGAAGATTCGGCTTTGTATGATTATGCAAAGATAGTAAAAGAAACTGCCGGAGCCGGAGCTGTAGGAACATCAACTACCAAAAAACACAAGAAAGTAGTTAAAAAACGCAGAAAGAAAGGTGTAGAAGGAGGTTGCGGATAAATAAAAATCTCAGGGTGAATTTTACAAATTATTAAATATTCACCCTGAGATTAAAAAACTCTTACGAGTATAAATAATCTATTTTCCTATTTGTATTTCAACCATAAGGTCGTCTTTCAATACATTTTGTCCCGGTTTTACAGTTATTTTCTTAATTCTTCCGGCTATCGGAGCTTGAATTTCATTTTGCATTTTCATAGCTTCCAATATCAAAATCGGTTCTCCGGCTCTCACATCTGCTCCTTCTTCAACAAGAATATCAACTATTTTACCCGGCATCGGGGCTTCAATATTCTCATTCTTTTTAGAGCCTGCTTTCGATGATAAAAATTTCAAACGCTTGTATGAAGTCGGTGTTTCAACACTATATGTATATGAAATACCGTTTAAAAGAATTTCATATCTGTTTTGACTTTTATAAATAACTTCAACAGGATATTTTTTATTTTTCCATAAAAGATATGTTCCGTGCTTGTCGTCTTCTTTAATAACAACTTCACTCTCTTTACCGTTAATTTTTAACACATCAGAGAAAGGAAGCGGAAATTCAAACTTTTTGCGTTGTAAATTTACTGCAATAAGTTTTTTTATCTCTTTTTTTGAACTACGGCTAAATCTCATTTCTTTTATCTCCTTTAGTTCTGTAAACATAAATATAACTTTAAATTTAAATAATTAAAAGGATTTCAACCTTTTATTAAGCACCCACGGATTGATATTTTTACCTTGTTCAAAATCAACTTGTTTTTGTGCTTCTTTTTCTCTTTCGATTATATATTGCAGAGTGGCAAACCATGCGGCAAGAACTTCTTCATCTTCGTTGCTTTCGTGCATGCTTTCGAGTTCTGTTTCAATAAACGATGTTGTAAATGTTCCGCATTTAAACGATTCATTGTTTAACACAGTTTTAAAAAATGGAACGGTAGTTTTAAGTCCTTTAATCCAAAGTTTATTAAGAGCTTTTTTTGTTTCTTTTATTGCAGTTTGACGGTCTTCGCCCCAAATAATAAGTTTGGCAATCATCGAATCGAAATTCGGCGATATAGAATCTCCTTCAACTACGCCGCTGTCAACTCTAATGTTTTCGCCTGACGGCAATACCATTTTCTCGATTGTTCCCAAATATGGTGAAAATCCGGCTTGAACATCTTCGGCATTAACCCTGCATTCAATAGCCCAACCGTTTAGTTTTACATCTTTTTGTTTTAACGGAAGTTTTTCTCCTTGTGCTACTCGTATCTGCAATTCAATAAGGTCTAAACCTGTAATCATTTCCGTTACCGGATGCTCAACCTGAATACGGGTATTCATTTCCATAAAATAATAGTTGTTGTTTTCGTCAAGTAAGAACTCAACAGTTCCGGCACTTGTATAATCAACAACTTTTGCAATTTTCACGGCAGTGTTACCCATTTCTTCTCTAAGTTCGGGTGATAATGCAGGCGATGGAGCTTCTTCAATAAGTTTTTGATGCTTACGCTGAATACTACATTCACGCTCACCAAGATGAATTACATTTCCATGAGCATCTCCCATTATCTGAAACTCAATATGTTTTGGGTTTTGAATATATTTTTCGATAAAAACCGATGAATCGTTAAATGCTTTTTCGGCTTCGTTGGTAGCAAGTCTGAACATTTGTGCCAGTTGCTCGGGTTTATGAATAATACGCATACCTCTACCACCACCACCCGATGCAGCTTTAATAATAACGGGATAGCCTATTTTATCAGATACTTTTTTTGCTTCTTCGGCATCGCGAATACTGTGAGTTGTTCCGGTTGCCAACGGTATTTTATGTTTTGTTGCTATTTGACGAGCAACAGTTTTGTTTCCCATTTTGTGAATAACGTCGGGCGAAGGTCCTATAAATGTAACACCTTCGCTGATACAACGTTGTGCAAAATATGCATTTTCGGCAAGAAAACCATAACCCGGATGAACAGCATCAACTTTGGTTTCTTTAATAATATCCATTAATTTTTCTACATCTAAAAAAACCAATATTTCAGGATATTCATCACTTAAATCATAAATTTTATCGACGTGAGTCAAATAATGAGCCTTCGGTTCGGTTGAAGTTTTGATACCCCAAGTTTCAATTCCCATTGTTTTGCAAGTTTTTGCAATTCTAACGGCAATTTCACCTCTGTTGGCTATTAAAATACTTTTAATACTCATTTGTTTAAAGTTTGATTAACAATATAAACAGGATTTATAAAGGTATATTTCCGTGTTTTTTTGCCGGAACGGCAACATGTTTATTTTGTAGTGCTTCAAAAGCAACAATTAATTTTTTTCTGGTAACAGCAGGGTCAATAACCTCATCAATATATCCTTTTTCATCGGCAATATAAGGATTAGCCACATTGTCGCGATAAGTTTTTACCAACTCTTTTTTCAATGCTACGGGGTCTTCGGCAGCAGCTAACTCTCTACGATAAATAATAGCTACGGCACCATCGGGTCCCATTACTGCAATTTCGGCAGTAGGCCAAGCAAAGTTAAAGTCACCGCCAATGTTTTTACTGTTCATAACAATATAAGCTCCACCGTATGATTTACGCAAGATAACGGTAATTTTAGGAACAGTGGCTTCGGTAAATGCAAACAGCATTTTTGCTCCGTTTCTTATTATTCCCATATGCTCTTGGTCAACTCCGGGTAAAAATCCGGGAACATCTTCCAATACAAGTAACGGAATATTATATGAGTCGCAAAAACGTATAAAACGTGCTGCTTTTATCGACGAATTTATATCTATTGTTCCTGCCAATACTTTCGGCTGATTTCCCACAATTCCAATAGTTTTCCCGTTTAAACGAGCAAATCCCACTACAATATTTTGTGCATAATTTTCACTTATCTCAAAAAATGTATCTTCATCAACAATTAAGCCGATAACATCTTTCATATCGTAAGGTTTATTGGGGTCGTCGGGAACAATATCCCTTAACTTTTCGTTATAATCGGAAACTTCGGCAGGATTTACAATTACCGGCGGATTTTCCAAATTATTCGATGGTATGTAAGTTAATAGTTTACGAACTCCTTGAATAGTGTTTTCTTCGTCTTCATACATCATTTGAGCAACACCGCTCTTTTTAGAATGAACCAATGCTCCACCCAATTCGTCATCGGTAATATCTTCGTTAAGCACCTCTTTTACTACACTAGGTCCCGTTACAAACATGTAACTGGTTTTATTTGTCATAAATATAAAATCGGTTAATGCGGGAGAATAAACGGCTCCTCCGGCTGCCGGTCCCATAATTACTGATATTTGAGGTATTACTCCCGATGAATCAATATTATTTTTAAATATTGTGGCATATCCGGCAAGACTTGCTATTCCCTCTTGAATACGAGCACCACCAGAGTCAATTAAACCTACAATTGGTGCTCCCATTTTTAATGCCATTTTTTGAATCTTAGAGATTTTTTTCGCATGAACAGTTCCAAGTGAACCTCCCATTACGGTAAAATCTTGTGCATAAGCAAATACTAACCGTCCTGATACTTTTCCGTGCCCTACAATAACACCATCGCCATACGATTTTGTTACTTTACCAAAGTTATTTGTTATGGTTGTTGGTGTAACAAAAGCATCTATCTCTTCAAAAGTGTCTTTGTCAAATAACAAATCTATTCTTTCTCTGGCTGTTAATTTGCCTTTTTTATGCTGTTTTTTTGCATTTTCAGTATTAAACTGATTAAAAATCTTCTCTTCTCTTTCAAGAAATTTCTTAAAAAGTTTTCCGTTTGTATCCATATATATTTCTTTTAGGGTTTATAACCCTTTATTTACCCTATTTTGTCGAAAACAAATATCATGCGATTTTTTTTATAAAAACATGATTTAAAAACAGATTTTAAACATAATTTTTTATAAAAACATGACAAAAATCATCTGCAAATTGTATAAAAATCATTTAATATGCAAGATTATTTTAAATTAAAAACGAATAATTATATTTTAAAAGTTATTTTATTGTTTAGCTTTTATATTGTAGTTTATTGTTTTTCAGTTGTTTTACAAGAATAGTATTTTATTAAAAAAAAATAGCCCGATACAAAATAATATCGAGCTACTTTTTTATTTACAATGAAAACTTTTTTTACATATTATATATTTTCAAAAAAGTCGTTCCCTTTATCGTCAACAATGATAAAAGCAGGAAAATTTTCGACTCTGATTTTTCTTACTGCTTCCATTCCCAGCTCTTCAAAATCAACAACTTCAACCGATTTAATACTGTTTTTCGCCAATACGGCAGCAGGTCCTCCTATGCTGCCAAGATAAAAACCTCCATTGTTTTTACAAGCCTCTGTTACTTGTTTGCTTCGGTTTCCTTTTGCAAGCATTACCATACTTCCACCGTGTTTTTGAAAAATATCAACATACGGATCCATTCTGTTTGCCGTGGTAGGTCCAAAACTTCCCGAAGCCATTCCTTTTGGTGTTTTAGCCGGACCGGCATAATAAACAGGATGATTTTTCAGATAATCAGGCATCGGCTTACCTTCATCAAGCATTTGCTTAATTCGGGCATGAGCCATATCACGAGCTACTATAAGTGTTCCCGTTAAATTCAATCGTGTTTTGATAGGATGCTTTGATAGTTCTTTTAAAATATCTTCCATTGGTTGGTCTAAATCAATATCGACAGCCGGAGCAAGATGCGGAGCCTCCTTTGGTAGATAATTTTCGGGATGTTTTTCCAGTTGTTCAAGAAAAATACCGTCTTCGGTAATTTTTGCTTTAACATTTCTATCGGCACTACAACTTACTCCTATACCCACAGGACATGATGCTGCATGACGCGGTAAGCGAATAACTCTAACATCGTGAACAAAATATTTACCGCCAAACTGTGCTCCTATTCCACTGTTTTGGCAAATCTTCAATACTTTTTCTTCCCACTCTAAATCTCTGAATGCTTGTCCGCCTTCGTTCCCTTCGGTGGGTAAGTTATCGTAATATCCTGTTGATGCTTTTTTTACAGCTGTCATTGTAGCTTCTGCCGATGTTCCGCCTATTACTATTGCCAAGTGATACGGAGGACACGCAGCTGTTCCTAACTCACGAACTTTTTCGTTAACAAATTTAGTTAAATTCTCCTCATTCAACAGCGATTTTGTCATCTGATACAGATACGATTTGTTTGCCGAACCTCCGCCTTTGGTTACAAATAAAAATTCGTAACTATTGCCTTGTTCCGAATAAATATCTATTTGAGCAGGCAGATTGGTTCCTGTATTTTTTTCGTCAAACATTGTAAACGGAACTACCTGAGAGTATCGCAAGTTTCGCTCTTTATACGTTTCGTATATTCCTTTTGATAAATATTCGGCATCGTTAGCTCCGGTATAAACATTCTCTCCTTTTTTTCCCATAACAATGGCTGTTCCTGTATCTTGACACGTTGGCAACTCGCCTTCTGCCGCTACAACTTGATTTAGCAACATTGTATGAGCTACAAATCTATCATTGTCCGATGCTTCGGCATCTTGAATTATATGAGATAATTTATTGAGATGTGCCGGACGCAAAAAGAAAGAAACATCACTAAATGCTTCTTTTGCCAACAACTCCAATCCTTTCGGGTCAATTTTTAAGATTTTTCTTCCATCGAATTCAACAACTGATACATAATCTTTTGTTAAAAGCCTGTATTTTGTAGTGTCTTCCTTAATTGGAAACGGCTTTTGATATTTAAATTCTGTCATAATAACACAATATTTTAGTTAAAAATAAATTTAAAGTTAGTAAAATATTTTTAGTTTGACAGACTTTATTTTGTCGGATAATTGATATATGAAAAAGTATTTTTGTTGAGAAGTATGATCGTACACCTTTACGTTTTCCAACCTTCGTTTTAACATTAGAATATTAAAAATGAAACTAATAGACTTCGCTGTGCTCAGTCTTTTTTAACATTAAG
>CAYRJP010000023.1:15103-19014 GCA_964424425.1 uncultured Bacteroidales bacterium
TATTTTAAACCATTATAAACCTTATCGGTATCTTTACTCCAATAAAATTTTTCTCCAACTATTACTAATTTAATATTTTGATTGTCAGTCTTCTTAAATTCATCAAATGCTTTAAACAGGTTTATTATGTTTTTTCGAGGATGCAGTGCTCCCACAAAAACAAAATAGGAATTCCCTGCGGTATATTTATTGCGTATATCTATAATCTTCTCGGTAGAAACAGGTTGAAACACAGGACTTGCTGCATTATACAATACGTCAATTTTATCAGAGTTTATCTTGTAAGTATTCACAATATCTTGCTTCGAATAATTTGAAACAGTAGCAATCTTATCAGCACTATTTGCCCACTTCGGAAAAAAATATGAATAATAATAGTAAAATGATTTTTGTAAAAACTCGGGGTAATGAGCAAAATTTATATCATGAATTACTATAACTTTTTTTATCTTTATCTTTTTCGAACTCCATCCGTCAGGCGAAATAAACAGATCAAACTTATTCTTATTTACAAAACGAGGTAATAAAAACTCAAATTTCAATAACCAAGCAAGAGGTCTAAAAAACGGAGGTCCGATATTTACAGCTTTCACATTGTCGCCAAAAATAAATTCTTCATCTATTCCCTTTCCGAAAATAAATGTAAACTCATGCTCAGGGTGTGATTTTACAATACGACTCATTGTTTCGTAAACAAACCAACCAAGTCCTTCCATTTTATCTTTTACCAATTTTTGTGCATTAACTGCTATTCTCATCTTTTTAAAATTATACTTTATTAGACTACCAAACGTTAAACTAATCGGATGTTATACTATTAGACACTAAACTATTAGATATTAAACTTTTAGTTCTACTCTCTAACCTCTAACCTCTATCTCCCCGCCACTATCCATTCATAAATACCTAAGAACTTAACTGCAGCAACAATTACAACAGCTATTAATATAAACCTGACAAATTTTACTCCTTTACCTACAGCCATTTTTGTTGCCACAAATGTTCCCGACATACTGCCCACAGATAATAATATCCCGGCAAGGAAATCTATTTGTTTATTATAAATAAAAATTCCAATGGCAAATATTGTATAAATCATTATAATCAACAGTTTTACAGCATTTGCTTTTATAAGATCGTAACCTGCAGTCATTACCAAACCCGAAAGAATAAATACACCTACACCTATTTGTATAAAACCTCCATAAATTCCTACAAAAAACATTACTATATATTGCCAAAAATTAAATTTTGACTCAGTATCTTGTCCGGGTTCTTTAAGCCATTTACTTGGTTTATAAATTATAATAAACAACAAAAAAACCATTAACCCGCCAATAATACGAGTCATTACCTGTTCATTTATGTTAACTGCAATTTGTGCTCCTATTACAGCTCCTGCAACAGCAGGAATTGCAAGTTTAAAACTATCTTTTATTTTAAATACTTTCTGTTGGCGATAACTTGCTACTCCAACCATATTCGATAATAAAATCATAATACGATTGGTGCCGTTGGCTATATTTGCGGGAAGTCCCAAAAACATAAGTAACGGAACAGTTATTAACGACCCGCTACCGGCAAGAGCATTAATAAAACCGGCTAAGAAGCCTGCTCCGATTATAAATAAAATAATATACCAATTATAATCTATCATCAATTTAAAAATATGTCAGTAAAATTACGCTTTTAACTAAAAAAGCTGTCTAAAAAGACAGCTTTTTTAAATAAAATCATATAAAAAGTTATTACCAAGCGAACATTGGTCTGTCGCTCATCATTTTATTTACTTCGTTACGAACTTCGTCAATAACTTTCTCATTTTCAACATTTGAAATTACTCTGTCAATAAACTCAACAATAACAGGCATATCTGCTTCTTTAAGTCCTCGTGTAGTTATTGCAGGTGTTCCCACTCTCAAACCTGATGTTTGAAAAGGTGAACGACTATCAAAAGGCACCATATTTTTATTAATGGTAATATCGGCTTTCACAAGAATATTTTCAACAACTTTACCTGTAATTTCAGGAAACTTAGTTCTTAAATCAATCAACATTGAATGATTATCAGTTCCTCCCGAAATAACTTTATATCCTCTCTCCACAAATGCTTTTGCCATAGCATCAGCATTTTTCTTCACTTGTGCTTGATATTCTTTGTAAGAAGGGTCAAGAGCTTCGCCAAAAGCAACGGCTTTTGCTGCAATTACATGCTCAAGAGGTCCACCTTGTATTCCGGGAAATACTGCTGAGTTAAGCAATGCCGACATTTTTTTAACAACTCCTTTAGGCGTTTTCAATCCCCAAGGATTATCAAAATCTTTACCCATAAGAATAATACCACCGCGAGGTCCGCGAAGTGTTTTATGAGTTGTCGATGTAACAATATGAGCATATTTTACAGGATTATCAAGTAATCCGGCTGCAATTAATCCTGCCGGGTGAGCCATGTCAACCATAAAGATAGCACCAACTTTATCGGCTATTTCACGCATACGCTTATAATTCCATTCGCGAGAATAAGCAGATGCTCCGCCTACAATCATTTTCGGTTTTTCTTTCAATGCCAATTCTTCCATCATATCGTAATCAACAAGCCCTGTGTCTTCTTTTACTTTATATGAAACAGCATTGTATAAAATTCCTGAAGTATTAACAGGCGAACCATGTGAAAGGTGTCCTCCGTGCGAAAGGTCGAGTCCCATAAAAGTATCGCCGGGTTTAAGTACTGTCATAAATACAGCCATATTTGCCTGTGCTCCCGAATGAGGCTGAACATTAGCATACTCAGCTCCGTAAATCTCTTTGATACGGTCTATTGCAAGTTGTTCGGTTTCGTCAACATGCTGACATCCTCCATAATAACGTTTTCCCGGATAACCTTCGGCGTATTTGTTTGTCATACACGAACCCATAGCCTCCATAACTTGCTCACTTACAAAGTTTTCGGATGCAATAAGCTCAATGCCGTTTTTTTGTCGTTGATATTCTTTGTTTATTATCTCAAAGACTTTTTCATCTCTTTTCATCTATATAAAATTTAAAATTAAACAATTGATATTTATCTGTTTTCTGAAAAAATTTAACAGGTTGCAAAATTAAACTTTTAAATTTCTGAAAAGATATAAATCAATATCTTATAAAACAGAAAATAAATTAAAATTTGGTTATTTATCACAATAGTTCGTTAAATTTTTAGTCACAAAAGCACGAATTTATAACGAAATATTATATTAGTTTAAAATATTAAATTATTTTATTGGAAATTGTCGTTTGAAATTTTCTTCAAGAGAAATAAAAGTAGCTGTTCGTTCAATTCCTTCAATTTTTTGAAGTTTATCGGCTAAAATATCTTTAAGATGCTCATTATCACGAGTTACAACTTTTATAAAAAGTGAATATTCACCTGTTGTATAATGACATTCTACTATTTCGGGTATTAATTCTAATTTTTGCAAAACTTCATTATACAAAGCTGCTTTTTCAAGATAAATACCCATATATGCACAGGTTGAATAACCTATTGACTTTGGATTAATTATAAACTCAGAACCTGTAATTACACCGTATTTTATCAACCGCTGTATTCGCTGATGAATTGCTGCTCCCGACACATTGCATTCTCTGGCTACTTCTAAGTAAGGAACTCTTGCGTTTTTTGATACTAACGACAATATTTTTTTATCTAAATCATCTATATGAAATGGTGCTGACATAATAGTAATTATTTATAATCTGTTACAAAACAATAGCTTTTTCTTTAAACCACAAATTAAAAACAAAAATATTATAATAATTTAATTTAAAAATGTATTATATAACACTGTTCAATAATTAAAGTCAGATTGCTAGAAATTAGAAGTTAGACTGTTAGAAGCTATACTGCTAGATACTATAGATTAGATTATTAG
>CAYRJP010000024.1:0-18258 GCA_964424425.1 uncultured Bacteroidales bacterium
TTTATCTGTTAATTATAATTTTATTAGTATAAACTTTATTATTTGTATTTATCTGCAAAATATAAATACCTTCAGATAAGTCACTTGTGTTAATAATATGTTTGTTATTTTTAAACTCATCAATATTTGACTGATACACTTTTTCTCCTTTAACATTAAGTATTGATATTGTAAAATTACCTTTAATATTATCTGTGGAAATTACAATAAAGTCTTTTGCGGGATTTGGATAAATTACAATATGAGATAATTTATTGTTATCTATTCCATCGCCGTTTATTACTATTACTGTTACTGTATCAGATGTTGTGCATCCTTGTGATGTTTGCTTATTAGTTACATTAACATACAATTTATGAGTGCCTATTCCATATTGACTTCCGTCAAATGTAATATCTTTGGTTGTATCGGAAGTATTCCACAAAAAGCCACACATATCGTAAATATTACCGCTGAGGTTTATTGCCGAAACTTCAATCGACTGAGTATTAGTGATTGTAGAATCGTTTTCAATATTAATATCGGCAATATAATCGTTACGTTCTAATTTTGCTGTTTCCCTGTTTTGACATCCGTAATTGTCTGTTACAGTAACAGAATATGAATTGTAAGGATTAGTTGCATATATGCTTTGTGTTGTATCTCCTGTATTCCAAATATAAGACATATCTTCTGCTGCAGTAATTTCAACAGAGTCGTTAATTGCTATGCAAAATGTATCAACAGGTAATGCGTCAGGTAAATTGTGGTTGATAAAAACCGAATCGGTATATGAATCGTTGCCTACTGTTACTGTTACCGTATATTTGTTTATACCTGTCGGACTGTTAGCATCAATTACTATTGATGAAGAATCGGAACCGTTTGACCATTGGTAACTGTCGTATCCGTATCCTATATTAAATATATTTTCAGTAGGACTGAAATATTTGTCATAATAACAATACATTAATGAATCTTCAATATCAAAAGTAGCATTTGAGAATTCGTCTGCACCGATACAAGGCGGATTATTGCGGGGTTCTCCGTCAATATCTGTTGTTATGCTTGCAATATTTACACCTTTATGATACAGTAAGACATCATTTGTGTGTAAATCGGTTTCGCTTACAAAATTCGGGATAAAAGATACAGAATGCATATTATTACCTGTTGTTTGTAGTTCTGATAAGTTAGGATAAATATTATTGTAATCGCTTATTCCTCCCGAGATGGTTTTGTTACCGATAGTGTTTATTATAATATTGTTATAAATGCTGTCATTATTAGCTGTTTTTACAATATAACTGTTGAAATCTCCTGAACAATATACCGTATTGTTATTAAAAGATGAATTGTTACCAATTGAAATAAGGTTGTTGTAACCGTAAATTATATTTGCTGTTATAAAATTATTGTAAATATTGATGTTGTTACCTGCAATTAGCTGAAAATTAGAGCCATAATTATTGGAATAATGTAAATTATTTCCTTTAAATGTTGCGTTCTTAGCTCTGTAAATCAATAATAAATTATCAACAAGTGTATTATTTTCAATTGTTATATTATTTACAGAATCGGGTTCTTCAAACCAACCGTTGCGATAAGTATTATAAACCGATATTGAATTATATAGTATTTTATTTCCGATAATTGAAACATTCGGATTATCGTATTTTCCTGCTATAAAAATAGAAACCGATTTAATATTATCATCATATGTAGGATTTTTACGTCCTATCAGTTTATTTCCTGAAATACTTATGTTGCTAACAGAATCGCCTATTACAATAATTCTGCAACTTGAAGAATCAAGAGCTTGAAGTGTCATGTTTTCAATATTAACATTTGGCACATTAGCTATTTTAACAACATAGTTGTCGGCAGATATAAAACTGTAACTATAAGTATCGTAGTGTTTTATTGGTATTGTTTTTGTTTTTATCAATACATCGTTACTGTTTCCTGTTTGTGAGCGGAAAGCAATAGTATCATTTGCTGTAATATTTTTTACTTTGGTTATAGTTATAGGTTCGTTATAAATACCTGAATTAACATTAAATGTTACTGAACCGTTTACTCCGCATAATGCAAGAACTTTTGATACTTCGCCAAATGATGTAAAGTCGCCACTTTCTCCAATAGTGTAGTTGCCATTTAGCACCATAGTTGTATCAACAGGTATATCATCGGCTCCTATTGATGCATAGTTGGTAAATCGTTTATCTCCGTCAATATCGGTTAAAACTTCATTTTTACTTATGCCTTTGCCTATAAGAGTAAAGTTTTTCAAATGTAAATCTTCCGGTGAAACAAAAATAGAATCTTTGTGCCATGAATTAACATCTTGCGATGTTTTGTGATACCATTCGTAGTATGTAGGAATAAATTCATTTGTGTAGGCAAAATTATCACCATTGGTAAACAGGTTATTATAATCACATTTTTGAGATGCTCCATAATAAACAAGTCCTTTTGCTTTGTTTATAAAGATATTGTTATAAACATTTATAGACCACACACTTGATTGTTCGATATTAAAAGCCCTACTGTTTACTGCATTGCCATATACATAAACACTATTGAATAGAACATTAACACAAACACTGTTGAAAATATGAATACCTGCTGATTTTCCTGTTGCATTAAACGAAATCATATTATTTGCAACATTAGAATAGTGATTGTATGATTTGAAATCAACAATACCTATACCAATCCATGTTGTATCTTGTATAGGTGAGGAGTGTGTAATTTTGTTATTTAATATTTCAGCATTTTCTTGTAGCCTTGCATATATTGCATAGCTGTATTGATTTGACAGTGTATTACCGGATATTTTAGGATTTTGCCCGTATTCCATACCTTTTGAATTTAATACAATACCATATTTTCCGTTATTCAGCACATTGTTTTTTATCTGTATGTTTTCACGATAAGTGGTATCGGCATAAATTAAACTACTTTTTAACGATGTTGCTTCTATAATATTATTCTCAAAAACAGTATTGTTTGTAGTATTTTTCATTATCACTACATTGCCAAAGTCGTTACTTAACGATTTTAAGGTAATATTTTTAAACATCACATTATTTACACTGTCAATTAATACTACATAATTATTATTTTCATCTGTTGCATTATATTGTAAAGTAACTTTTGTGCTGTCGCCGGATTGTGAACGGAAAATAATAGGAGCACCGGCAGGATATTTTTCGATATCTTTTAAAATGATATGTTCGCTATATTCACCGTCTTTTATAATAAAAATAACAGAATCTTTTACACCGCACAATTGTAGTGAATCGGTAATTTGTGTAAACGATGTAAAATATCCGTCTGTTCCGATAGTATATTCGCCCGATAGAGGTGAAAAACCGTCAAATTCATAAGCTCCTATATCGGGAGTTGTTGAGCTTCTTGCTTTTCCTGTTAAATCGGTAGTGATATTTGCAACAGTAACTCCTTTATTGTTAAGAAATGGTGATTCGCTGTAAAGAGTTGAGTCATTAATAAAAGTAGGATTAAGAAAAATACTGTTTTTATCGAAATTGCTATTTTCTTGCCATTCGTTTAAATTAAAATAATGATTATTATAGTTAATTATTCTATTATCGTATTGTTGAGAAAAATAGATATTGTTATCAATTTTACAACCTGTTGTGTCAGATATTGATATTGCAAACGAATTATTTTTATGAGCAATTAATACATTATTTAAAATCAAACTGTTTTTTGAAGCTTTGACAGCATTACCCATACTTGATACTTTTATAGTGTTATATGCTATTAAAGAATTAGAGTCGGCACTAATAGCTGTTCCTCTGTCGAGTAAATGAATGGTGTTGTTATAAATTTTTGAACCGGAACCACAATTTATAACAGTATTGTTGTAAGGTGAATTAATAGTATTTCCATAAACTTCCATACTGTCACAACCGCTTGTAATGGCTTTTACAGATGAAAAGATATTATTTGCAATAGTGTATTTGATTGATTTTTTTCCGTAAGGCCAAACATCAATAATATTAACAGCTGTTGAGCCGTTTGTAAAATAGTTATTTTTAAATATATTGCAACTGTCAGTAAATGAACCTGAATCGGTAGGTTTGGTGATTAAATTGTCATTAGTTGAGTTTGCAGTTATAATATTTCCGTAAAGGGTATTGCAACTTGCATCTTTTTCAATAATTACAGGAATAAAGCCTTCTGTTGTTGATTTTACAGTTATGTTTCTTATGATTATATGATTTGTCGCGTAAAAATCTAAAACAAATTTATTGTAATCATTTCCGGATGAGTATGTTAAAGTAACATCGGTGCTGTCACCTGAAGCCGATTGAAATGTAATGGTGTTATTTTCAGACAAGCCTTGTATTTCGGGTATGATTACCTGTTCATTATATGTGCCGTTTTCAATATTAAAAGTTACGGTATTGTCAATTCCTTTAATAATAAGAGAATCTATTGCCGAACCGAATGTTGAGAATGTGCCTGTTGCTCCTATGGTATATACTCCGTGCATGGGAGTTAAGTCCGGAGTAAATTCATATGCTCCGATATCGGGTGTAGAAGCATCTCTTACATTACCATCAATGTCTGTTGATATTTCAGATAGCACACATCCTTTGTTGTTAAGTGTGGCATTTTTAGTAATATATGTAGAATCATTAATAAAATAAGGATTTAAAAAATATGAATTTGTATCTATCTTATTTTTTTGGTCTGTTTCAAGAGAGTGGTAATAATTTATTTTACTCTTATCACCGTTTGTAAAATAACAGTTATTCTCTCTGTTATTAGTGAAATTTCCTGACAATAAGTAACTTCCTGCTGAGTTTGAAAAAATATTATTTTTAATTATAACATTGGAAGAAGTATAAACACAAGCGGAACTATTGTTGTTGCCTGTTATGCGTATGGTATTATTGTATAATCTCAAGTGTTTTGTATGAGGTAGATTAATACCATAGTCTGAGTTTACTGTATTTAATAAAACAAAATTATTACTTATCATAGATTTGTTATCATAAGATGTGTAATGAAAGTTTATTCCACATCCGCCATTATCTATTCTTATTTTGTTTCCAATAATAAATGAAGAGTCGTTCTGGCAATTGATAAAAAAGATTACATTACCCGAATTAATATGAATGTTGTTATTTTTTATGGTACTGTAAAGAGTTTTTTCCAGATAAAAAGCATTTAAAGAACCTGCATAAGATATTTTGTTCCCTGAAATCTCTGAATATTTACAATTGTTTAAATAAATTGATGTATCTGTTTGGTTTACAAATTGATTATTTCTTACAATTATGTTTGCCGAATCGTGAAGATAATAGCTTTTATTGCCATTGTTTATTATTATTCCTGTTTTACCGTTAGTAAATATGTTATTGTCGAAAGTATTGTCATATACCGAACCGGTTGATTTAAAAAATATCAGTTGTCCGGTTCCTGCTTGTCCGGTAATTATATTTCCTGTAAAAGTATTATTATAATTATTTCCCGTAAAGTTAATTACATTGGCATACGAAGTGTTTTCCGATTTAATGGTTATGTTTTTGAATATTACATAATCTACTCCTGCGAGTTGCAATGTGTAGTTTTTATCACTTTCGGAGGCTGAGAAACTCAAAACAACATCAGTTCTGTCACCGCTTGCTGCTTGAAATGTAATGGTTTGGGTAGCCGAAGTTCCGTATATTTCAGGAATAGATACCTGCTCATTATATATGCCGTTTTCAATATTAAATATTACAGCATCTTCAATACCAACAGAAATAAGAGAATCAACAGCATCGGTAATTGTTTTAAACAGAGGAGCAGATTGTCCTATTTCATAAGTGCCGCTAAGTCCGGGTAGTGGAGTAAATTCATAAGCTCCCATATCGGGATTTGCAGCATCACGAATATTTCCGTCAATGTCGGTTGTTATTTCCTGTATTGGGGTTGCTACTTTATTAAGAAACGGATTGTGAGTCATTAAATTACTATCCGATTGAAAATTAGGATTTATTTCAATAGAATGAGATTCCATCTTATCAAAATAATGAATGGCATCTAAATTTTCACGTGAATATGAGATTTCACCAAAAGGATGATAAAAACAGTTATAATCACTTATTATTAAACCTTTACGATAGTAGTCAATCATAAAAGATCCTGTTGTATTTGATAAAATATTATTAAAGAGGGTTATTTTCAAATATCCTCCATTATAAATATTTTCACCGGAATTTCCTGTAATATTTATACTGTTATATGAGATATAAATAGAATCTGTATTATGTCCGTAAGGAATATTTATACCCGTACCATTATTAACATATATTGAATTGTTGATAATAGTATCGGTATAATCTGATGTGTAGTAACTATGGTAATTAATACCGGTACCACCTTGTGGTAAAATAATTTTATTTGCTTCTATTTTATTTATACCCTTTCGTTCGTTGATGTAAATGGCTGATACATTTGATGTTGCTTTAAATGTATTGCCGGAAATAAGGGTATTCTTCATTCTGTAAACAGATATGTTGTTACCTTTTATATTATTAAAAACATTACCTTTTATAATAAAATTATCTTTTGATGTATTATGATGATCTTCAAGACAAATACCTTTTGACCCATTTATAAAATTGTTGTTAATAATACTGATATTACCAAAAATAATGTTGTCTTCTGATATATTAAACAAAGTATAATCAGAAGAAGTACTTTTTATTATGTTATTTTTAAAAGAGACATCAATAATAGAATCGTTTGCCGTAATTACATTGCTGCCGTCAGCAGTAATTGTCATACTTTTAAAAGTAATATATTTTGCTCCTTTAAGAGTAATAACAGTACTTCCGGAGTTGGTAAGTATAACATCGGTGCTATCGCCGCTTATTGATTGGAATACAATGGTATTACTGTCGGAAACTCCCTGTATATATGGTAAGGTAACTTGTTCGTTGTATGTGTCTGATTGCACATTAAAAATTATATTTCCGTTTATACCTTTGTTAATTAATGAATCAACAGCATCGGAGAAGTTGGCAATATCGCCTGTTGCACCAATAGTATATGTACCGCACATGGGATTTCCTATTGTAATAGTTTTTGTTAATGTATCGTTGTGAAGGTAATCATCACCATCGCCACTTGGAGCAGTAGTCCAAACTTTTAATTGATATGTACCCGGAGCGGTAAAGTTATAGCTTCCTATTGCAAAATAATCAGTAACTTCGCCGGGTGTTACAGTGCCTGATTTATCAAAAGCATTGGGACTTTCATTATTTATTTGCCAAAAAATTCTGGTAAATGTAACATTTCGAAAACCATAGTTTTTGTATGACACAATAATAGGGATAGTGCCAATAGTATCAGGGTTATTTGGTTTATAAACATCATAAATACCAATATCATAAATTATTGAGTAGATAGTTTTTGTTAAAGTATCGTTGGAATTATCGTCATCTGCTAATCCGTTGGGGTCATAAGTCCATATTTTTATATTGTGTTCTCCGCGAGAAAAAGAGTAAGAGCCGATATTTATGGAATCAATTACGGTATTTGGTAAAATAGTATCGTTATAAGTAAATGGTGTTTGTTCAGAACCGTCAACTGACCAGTCTATCTTTACATTATAAATAGAGCTGTCGTTTTTGAAATTTTTAACCGACACATAAATATCGGTAGATGATTCATTGTTAAAATGTGATGTGGGATTATTAAGAGAAATAATTCCTGCATCAAGATTTGTAAAAACATCAACGTTTTTTGTTAAAGTGTCGTTAGCCGAGTATTCGTCTCCGCTTGCCGATGTCCATATTTTAATAGTATGTTTACCTGCTGTGAAATTATAATTTCCGATAGTAATTGTTTCTGATGTATCGGGCGAAGATAAATTTCCCGACCAATTATAAGTAGGTTGAGAAGTTCCGTCAATAGACCAGTTTATTGGAGTGTTTGTTAAAGAAGAAGTTCCTATGTTTGTAATTTTAGCAGATACATTATAATTTCCGTAAAGAAATGATTCGTTTGCCGGTGTATCAATAGAAAAAACAAAAGCATCGGTTGTTGGCGAAAAGATAGTGTGAGCTGCTCCCATATTGTTTCTACTGTTGTCATCGTCATTGTATTCGGGAGCAGGATCTCCGGCATCAATACAAGGTGATGTCCAGCTTATTTCATATACACCGTTTCCTCTATTGTAAAGTAGAGGGTTGGCATCTATATTACCGTTTGAACCTGCATAGCCCGATTGTTTTGTTAGGCAATATGTAACACTGCCAACATAATAAAAATCATTTACTTTATTGTTAAAGAAAATTGAATTTTTGACATTACTGTGAACTCCTCTATCATGAATAACTGCAGTTCGTGCATTATTATCTATAAATGTACAATTTATAGTTTTTGTAGTTGAACCACTGCCCCAATTGAAAATAGCACCTCCCCAGCCGCAACAACCAATATTATTGTCGGCAAAATTATTTTCAAATACACAAAAAGAGATAGTAGGGTCATTATCCCAATTGCCAATGGCTCCTCCATTTCCTGCAATATTATTGAGAAATATGCAATGAGAAATTGATATTGAATCGCCGCAAAAATAATTAGCAATACTTCCGCCTTGCTTTCCTGAACAATTTGTTATTTTACAATTATTTATTTTTACATATTTTACATTTTTATTTAATGCGGCACCTCCCATATCCGTTTCGTTGTTTACTGTTCCATTTGCATTTCCTTCAGTAATGGTAAAGCCATCAATAATATCATAATCAGAGCTTTGTATTATATTATAACAGTTGTCGGTTGAGTCACCGGTAGAGCCAATATCACCGCTTAAAATAGTTTCATTATTTTTAATATCACGTTGCGAAAAGAGTGTTTCTGTTCCTGCGAAACCGCCAAATAAAAATATGCTGTCGGTAAGAGCAAAAGTTTTTGTTCTTTCATCTGTAGGCGTGGTGTTGCCTGTTTTGTCGGCAGTAGGTTTGTATGTTCCTGCCGCAACCCAAATACTGTCGCCTTTTGTTGCTGCAGATACAGCAGTTTGTAAATTAGTGTAGGCATCGCTCCACGATGTACCATTGTTGGAACCTGTGGCATCTGTTTTAACATAAATAACTTGTGATTTCACATATAATGTAAATACAAGTAAAATAGTTGAAATTATTGTAATTTTTTTCATGATATTAATATTTTAGACAATTATTTATTGTATTAATTATTTTATTTATTCTGCATAACATATTGAAAGTTAAGTAAATAACCTTGTTACTTTAATTTTAATGAAGATAAAATTATTAGAAGAATATATCTTTTGAAAGAAATAAGAAAGTATAAAAAATTAACCTGACAATATTTTAATGATGAGTAACATTATTTGTAAGGTATAAATATGATCAAAAGTGTTAAACAAAATTACATATTAAATTTGTATTAAAAAGTTATTAAGTGTTAAAATTTTGTTAATACTTAAAGATTAAAGGTAAACGTATTCATTATCTTTTTATAAATTTTGTCACGGTAATATTATTGTTATCGCTTAATTTAATGATGTAAATTCCCTTTTTAAAGTTGCTTATATCAATTAAAATATTTCTATCACAGGAATAATATTTACGTGTAAAAATAAGTTGTCCTGTTTGATTGTAAATAGTAATATTTAATTTTTCGGAAGTATTGTTTCTTGTAATAGTTAAAAAGTCGGTAGCAGGATTAGGAAATACGGTTATTTGTGAGTTTGTTTTTGATATTATGTTTGTTGAGTTATATCTGTTTTTTAGAGCAACAGTCTTGTTTATTAAATCATTATAATTGTTGCCGATAATTTCGGCAAAAGCTATTTCAACAGTATCGTCTTTTTTAATATTAAAATAATCAGTAGTAAGCATAGTGGCAATATTTATTGAATCTCCATTGTTGCCTGCTTGTGGTCGGCTGTTTGTCATTGCTATCCATTTAAGGTCGTTGCTGAATTCTTGTGTAATATCAATGCCGCCGTTACCGCCCGAAATTAAATCGAATCCGTAAGGTATGACAGACATATTATTCAGCAGACAAATGCCTGTATATAAAACTTGTTGTCCTGATGTATAAGTATAAAAAAGATTTAAGTTGTTGTTAAAATCAGCTTTATTTGCAAAAGCATCGTATAAATTCCAATCAATAAATTGCGACAGTTTTACGCCTGTTATATTATCGTCGGATGTATTAATTAGTTTGTAGATATGAATGATCGTTGACTTTATATTATCTTCAGTGGGTAATAACGATGTTTGATTAATTTCAATATTCATTCCCGATTCAGAGCTTGTTTTATATTTTGCATAAGTTGTAATATCTCCATTGATTGTAACAGAATCTATCGTTTGAAGTATATTAAATTCTTCTGTGTTAAACAATGAACTTGCAATAGTGGAATTGCTTGTGGCAAGTATTATACCGCTATTAGCAAGCAGATTATTATTTTTATACATTAATCCACAACCGAATTTATTGTTTTCATCGGCAAACCCGATTCTGCCGTTACTTGTAAAAGTTGTTAAAATATCATCTTTCGAGATGTTAAGATAATTTTTATTAATGGTATCTTCATAAATCATAAAATCATCGTATCCATCGGCTTTCATTTCAAAAGTAAACCATACAACTGAGTTTACGGGTAATTCATTGTTTATTTTAAATACTAACGGCGAATTAAAATTATTTACCGATTCAAAAGTGTTGAGTTTATCTATTTTGAAAAAATTATTTATAGGTTCAATAAATTCCGAGTTTGTAGTAACTCTTATAATTGTATTTGATACTTGCGACAAAATATTTTCGGCACTAAAAGTAACATAAAGTGTATCACCTGATAATAGACCGTTTTTTTTGTTTGAAATAATAGTAACACTGTCAATTTCAACAGCAGGCATATTGGTTATTGTTAGAGCTTTGTAAATATTTATTCTTCCGTAGCCTATCTGCTTTGCATAGTAACTGTTTTCGGTCATTGTGTCTATTACATCAGATGTAATTCTAAGCTGGGCTGCAAGTTGACGTTGTGTTAGTTCCGGTCTTACGGCTTTTAAAAGAGCAGCAGCACCTGCAACTATTGGTGATGCATACGAAGTTCCCGAACCGGTTTTGTATGAGCTGAACTGATATGTTGAAAAAATATCTTTACCCGGAGCACATACATCAACAGTGGGAGCAAAACTTGAACCGCTCCATAATATATCGTTGACATCGGTAGCCGCAACGCTTAAAACATTTTTGTATGATGCGGGATACCAACGAGTATCGGGTCTTCCATCGATTGCTGCACTTTTATTTCCTGCAGCAGCTACTATCAAGCAGTTTCGATATTCGGCAGCATAATTAATAACTTCTTGAGCAAATTTGCTTGGAAAATTAGATCCCCAACTACAATTTATAATATCACATCCATGGTCGGCGGCATACACAATACCTTCGTATCCTGCAACAATATATCCGGTGCTGTCCATTGTTTTAACAGGTAATATTTTAGTATTGTAGCCAACTCCTGCAATTCCTGTTGCATTTGCAGTAACAGCCGATGCAATACCTGCCACTTTGGTGCCGTGATAATTAACGGCTCCGTGTTCGTTTACTAAACTTTGCGGGTTATTGTTATTGTCGGCAACATCCCAACCGTAAAAATTATCAACATAACCGTCCATGTCGTCATCAATATTATTGATGGTGTCGTTGTGATTATATTTATAATTTTCTTTTAAATCTTCATGCAACAAATCAACTCCTGAATCAACAATGCCTATAACAATATTAGTATCGCCGTGTGTAATATCAAAAGCATCGAAAGTACTAATGTTTTGCAAATAATATTGGTATGATAAATAAGTATCATCGGGTTGGTCAAAAATAACGGCAACGGGATAAGGTTCTGCATATTCAATATATTTCAGCGAATTTAATTCTGTAATTACAGTATAAATATTTATTTCATTTGATAAATTTATTTTATAAAAACAGGCTAAATTATATTTTGAGGGGATACTTTTGTGATTTGCAGTAAAATTATTAAAAACAGGCTCAACTTTAATATTCTTTTCAGAGAAGATATTATTTATATATTCCTGAATTTGTTTATTGTTTTTTGAATAAGAAGGTTTTGTTTTTACAACAATTGTATTATTAATTGCAGTGTTTTGTGCAATTGTTGTAAATGTAATAACCATATAAAAAGCAAGAATAAAGAATTTCATGATTTTATTTTAACATATTAATTTTAACAAAAATAACTAATTAATTGTTGATAAAGTAGTATCATGGCAGATAAAATGAGATAATATTTAGAGTATATATATGGTTAATGAATTTTTTTATAAGTTAATAAATTACTTAATAAATTGATATATTGTTATATTTTAATGATTATATTTGTTTTTTTAGTGATTAACCTATAATTTCATTGATGTTTTGAATAGTATTGAAACAATTATAGGGTTGAGTAATTAATTGTAAATTAGAATTTTAATTAAAAACGTATGAATTGTATAATAATAGATGATGACTTACTAAGTCGTAAAATAGTTGAAGGTTTTATAGAAAAAACAGAGTTTTTAAATTTAATAGGTTCGTATGATAATGCTTTGGATTCGTTAAAAATATTTCAGGAAGAAGAACCTGTTGATTTAATATTTTTGGATGTGGAGATGCCTGAAATGTCAGGGCTTGAATTTTTAAATACTTTGGATTCACCACCAATGATAATAATAGTATCGGGACAAGAAAAATATGCTCTTGAAGCATATGAATACGATGTAATTGATTATTTGCTTAAGCCTTTAGAATTGGCACGTTTTTATAAGGCAGTAAATAAAGCTCAAAAAAGATTTCAGGAGAAAGAAAGTATATCCAATTATCCCGAAGAGATTTTTATTAAAAAGAAAAATTCAACTCTTGTTCGTCTTCGTTACGATGATATTCTTTGGGTTGAGGCTCTTGAAAATTATGTAACTGTTAATACCCGAAAAGAAAAATTCACTATTCATTTTACAATGAAAGCAATTGAAAATAAATTGCCTTCTACTAAATTTAAGCGGGTTCATCGTTCTTATATCATAAATATTCAGCAAATTGAGCAAATTGAGGATAACAGTGTTATCATGAGATTAGATAATGGTGCAAAAGTTATCCCTATCGGAAAATCGTATCGTGACAATTTGATGGATGATTTAAATTTAATCTCTAAATAATTATAAATTAATGGTTTCGCAACGAACATTATTCTTACAACATGTAGGACAGACTTCGTCTTGTCCTATGGGTTTGGAAATTGACAGAGCAAAAGGTATTTATCTTTACGATAAATCGGGAAAAGAGTATATTGATTTGGTTTCGGGAGTATCGGTAAGTAATGTAGGACACTGTCATCCGAGTGTTGTTGATGCAGTAAAAAAACAAGCTGAAAAATATATGCATCTTATGGTTTACGGTGAATATATTCAAGAACCACAGGTTAATTTTGCAAAAACTATTATTGATATTTTACCCGACCATTTTGAGAGTGTTTATTTTGTAAATTCAGGTAGCGAAGCTATTGAAGGAGCCATGAAACTTGCCAAACGTTTTACCGGAAGGGGAGAGATTTTAGCATTTAATAAAGCATATCACGGTAGCACTCACGGGGCATTGAGTATTTACGGAGGAACAGAACTAAAAAAAGCCTTTCACCCGCTGTTACCCGATGTTGGGTTTATGGATTTTAATAATATTGAATCGTTAGATAAAATAACAAAAAAAACAGCATGTGTTGTTATGGAAGTTATTCAGGCAGAAGCCGGAATTATTCCTGCTACACAAGAGTTTTTGTCGGCTGTAAGAAAAAAATGCAATCAAACGGGAACATTGTTAATTTTTGATGAAATTCAAACAGGATTTGGCAGAACAGGTAAAATGTTTGCTTTTGAACATTACGGTATAGTGCCCGATATTTTATGCACAGCAAAAGGTATGGGAGGCGGAATGCCAATAGGAGCTTTTATTTCTTCAAAAGAGATAATGAATACTTTAACAAATAATCCGACTTTGGGACATATTACAACATTTGGCGGACACCCTGTTTCTTGTGCTGCAGGTTTGGCATCGCTTAATGTTATTAAAAATGAAAATTTACATCACGAAGCTAACCGAAAAGGACAATTATTTAGAGATTTGTTGAAACATAATATTATTGACCATATTAGAGGCAAAGGACTTTTTATAGCCGTTGAAATGAAACAGGGAACCGACCCCGACAAGTTTTTCGACATTTGCTTTTCAAAAGGTATTATTTATGACTTTTTTCTTTTTTCAAAAACAGCTTTCAGAATAGCTCCACCTTTAACTATTACTGATGAGGAGATTAAAAAAGTATCATCGTTGTTAATTGAAGCAATGAATGAAGTATAATCTTGATTGTTTTAGTGTTATTAACAAATTTTAAAAAGCAGTAATAATTTTTTTACTTAAAAGCCGTTTATATATTCTGCATGGCTATGGTTTATGCAAATTATCAATTAATATGATTTTATACGTGAAGTATTCTAAATATATAACTTGCTTGTTTCTATTTTCTTTGCTGTTAAATGCCGGAATACAAAAAAGTATTGCAGCATCCGATAAGCATAAAATTGATACTACATTTATAAATGATGAAAAGAGAATATCGCAACTTGTATCTGAACTTATTCAAATACGATTTGACGATAAACGTGTTGATACTCTTAGTAAAATAGTTTTAAATGAGTTTAAAACTGTTTTGGAGAAAAAAGGTTCTTTTTATTATCCTTTCGATTCCATATTTCCGGTTGGTAAAGTTGTTTCAAAAGACGGATTGGTAAGAATATTTACATGGTATTCGGTAAATGCTGCCGGTGAGTTTACTTATTATGGTTTTATACAGTATTATAGTAAAGCAAAAAAACAAGTTTTGCTTTATGAATTATACGATAAGTCGAACAGTATTGAAGAGCCTGTGATAAGCAAATCTTTAACTAATAAAGATTGGTATGGATGCACCTATTACGAAATGGTTCAGTCAAAAAGCAATTATGGTGAATTATATGTTTTAATGGGTTGGGACGGTAATAATATTTATACCAATAAAAAAATAATAGAATCGTTGGTATTTACCGAAAGCGGTAGGCCAAAATTCGGAAAGCCGGTGTTTGTATTCGGACGAAAAAAAGTAAAACGGATAGTGTTTGAATATTCGCGAATGGCATCGATGATGATAAGATACGATGAAAATATGAAAATGATTGTAATGGATCATTTGTCGCCAAGTAAACCTTTATTTGCAGGAAACCCGCAATATTACGGACCTGATCTGTCTTACGACGGATTAAAATTTGATGACGGAGTATGGAAATATATTCCTACAATTGATTATAAACCGATTGTTAAAAAAAAGTTTTTGCATAAAAGATAGCTGTTGATATTGTTTATTGTTATTTAATTTATTAACTTGCTTTAAACTAAATTATTAATTACCCTTACGTTGAAAAAATCAAATAATATACGAATATATATTGTTGAAGATGATAATATTCAATCGCAGATTCTGCTTGATAAACTGTTGGAGTTTAATCCCGATTATAATATTATTCAGTTTAACAGTGGTGAGCAGCTTTTAGAATATTTTTCGACAAGCTACAAGCGAACACGCTGTCATTATGTTATTCTTGATTATTTTTTGCAAACCCAAGATAATCAAAAAGCACTTAACGGATTTGAAATAATTAATATTCTTGAAGAAAAATACCCTAATGTTAAAGTTATATTATATTCGGCTTATGAAAGTGATAACAGCTCTAACTTTGATAAATTAACCGAAAAAACCAATGTATTGGATTTTGTAAAGAAAGCCCCTTACTCTTTTTTAAATATTCAAAATTTAATTCGGTTTAGTTCGGCAAAACAAGTTTTACATAAAAAGAAAAAACGTTTTGCTTGGGCTTTTTCAATATTTGGAATTGTAGTTTTATTTGCCATTTTGCATTATATTTTTAGATAATTTTTAATAAATCTGTCCTTTTGTCTTTGCATTATTTTATTTATGACATCATGTCGCTGTCTTATTTGTGGCATATACTTTGTATGCGATAAACAGAAATTGTAAACATTAAAAAATTAAATATTATGCAAAAAGGAAAGATTGGAATAACCAGTGAAAACATTTTCCCGATTATTAAGAAATTTTTGTATTCAGACCACGAAATATTTTTACGTGAAATAATATCAAATGCCGTAGATGCTACTCAAAAAATGGCGGCAGTGGCTTCGTCGGGAGAATTTAAAGGCGAATTGGGAGATAATACAATTCGTGTATCGGTTGATAAAAAAAATAAAACCATTACTGTATCCGACCACGGAATAGGAATGACAGCCGAAGAAGTTGATAAATATATCAACCAAATTGCTTTTTCGAGTGCTGGAGATTTTCTTGAAAAGTATAAAGATAAAATTGATGCCATAATCGGTCATTTCGGACTTGGTTTTTACTCTTCGTTTATGGTATCCGAAAGAGTTGATATTATTACCAAATCGTATAAAGACGGAGCAAAAGCCGTAAAATGGAGTTGCGACGGAAGTCCCGAATATACTATTGAAGATACCGAACGAGAAACTTTCGGAACAGATATAATTCTTCATATTGACGACGAAAACAAAGATTTTCTTGAAGAATCGAAGATTACCGAACTGCTTAATAAATATTGTAAATTTTTGCCGATACCTATTGCTTTTGGTAAAGAACAAGAGTGGAAAGACGATAAAATGGTTGATACCGATAAGGATAAAATCATTAACAACACAACTCCGGCTTGGACTAAAAAACCTTCCGAATTAAAAGATGAAGATTATCTGAATTTTTATCATGAGTTGTATCCGGTTCACGAAGACCCGTTGTTTCACATTCATTTGAATGTTGATTACCCTTTTAATTTAACAGGTATTTTATATTTTCCGAAGATTAAGAATAATATTGAAATACAGAAGAATAAGATTCAATTATACAGCAATCAGGTATTTGTTACCGACAGCGTAGAAGGTATTGTGCCTGAATTTTTGACACTGTTGCACGGAGTTATCGATTCGCCCGATATTCCGCTTAATGTGTCGAGAAGCTATTTGCAAAGTGACTCTAATGTTAAAAAAATATCGAGTCATATCACCAAAAAAGTAGCTGACAGACTTTTCGATATTTTTAAAAACGACAGAAAACAGTTTGAAGAAAAGTGGGATAGCCTGAAACTGTTTATTGAATATGGAATGCTTACCGATGAAAAATTCTACGAAAGAGCAGAGAAATTTGTTCTTTTCAAAAATGTTGACGGTAAATATTTCACTTTCGAAGAGTATGAAAAATTAATAAAAGATAATCAAACCGATAAAAACAAGTCGCTTGTTTACTTGTATGCAACCGACAAAGATGAGCAATATGCTTATATTGACGCTGCCAAAGAAAAAGGCTATGATGTATTGCTAATGGACGGTCAACTTGATGTGCATTGGGTAAACCATATAGAGCAAAAATTTAAAGATTCGCGTTTTGTTCGTGTCGATGCTGATGTTATCAATAAACTTATTCCGAAAGATGATGATAAAAACATTGATTTGTCGGAAGATGAAAAAAATGAGTTGATAAATGTATTTCAAGCGGTAACACCTGAAAGTGCTCATTATTTGGTAGAATTTGAAGATTTAGGTGAGAATGGTAAGCCGATGGTAATTACTCAAAGCGAATTTATGCGTCGTATGAAAGATATGGGTTCAATGAGCGGAATGAGTTTTTACGGAGATATGCCTGATAGTTATAATTTGGTTGTTAATGTGTCGCATCCTTTGGTGAAAAGAGTGCTCAACGAAGAACAAAAGACTATCGGCAAAGAGTTGAAGGCAATTCGCGATGAGAAAAAACCTTTAATAGAGGAAAAAGAAAAACTTGAAAAAGAAAAGAAAGATAAAAAAGAAGAAGAAATATCTCAAAACGAAAAAGACCGTCTTGAAGAATTAGAAAAACAACTTACCGAAATAAATGCAAAAGAAACCGATAAGTTAAAAGCATTCGGTAAAGAAAGTAAATTGGCAAAACAGCTTGTTGACCTTGCTTTATTGGCTAATAATATGTTAAAAGGTGAAGATTTAAGCACTTTTGTAAGAAGAAGTATTGAGCTTATAAAGTAAAATCTTAGTAATTTAAAAATATAACCTCAGTAGAAATTAACCTTAGGGAAAATTTATTACTGAGGTTTTTTATTTAAA
>CAYRJP010000025.1:0-4809 GCA_964424425.1 uncultured Bacteroidales bacterium
TTTAATCTTTTACGCAAAAACAAACAAAATTTATCTCCAAGACTTTAAGCAAAACAATATGAATAATTATAAATTATTATTGCTTTTGTTGTAAAATAAGATTACCGGTTTTAATATCAACAAAAATATTTATATGCGATTTATTATTGATTAAGTTCGGCAATAAATTGCTGTTTTCTATTTTATTATTTGTAATCAAATTTATTTCTGAATTATTATCGGCAACAATAATAACATCACCTTTTTGCATATTAAGATTAAGATTTACTTGTAAAGTATCGTCTTGAATATGTATAAATACTTTTCCCTTTTCGATGTTTAAATAATTTGTAAAATCAGATATTGCAGGCAATGTAATATTTATTTTATTTGAAACTTCGGTAAACCAACCCATATAATTGAATGATAAATCAATATTATCACTATCATTTAAAATAAAACTAACTTTACTGTTTATCATACCGAAAGCATTTATCTTATAGTCAATAATATAATCATTGTTAAAGTGTAAATTCACAACTCCTTCGATAATATCTGTTTTTGTAGATTTTATATTATTATTTAAAAGTTCATCATGCTGTTTTTCAAATCTTCCGGTTGATGAATAAGGAGTTGCCAACAATAATCCAATAGTAAAGACAGGCATAAATATACCTGTAATAATTAAAGCTAAACGCTTACTTTTTTTATTTATACTGTTAGTAGAAACAGGTTCTTTGTCAACTTTTAACAGATAATATCCTACAATACCTACAAGCCAAACAAATCCTGCTGCCCAAATAACATCGCTTGTAAAATGACCACCTGCAGACATACGAGCAAAACCAAGAAGTCCGCCTAATATAGTACCCGCAATAAAAAATACCCAAGCCCATTTTTTATATCGCTTACGCAAAAATAAAAACGGTATCGACAAATAAAATCCCATTGAAGCGTGTCCGCTGGGAAATGATTTTCCGTTTGTTTCACCACTGTAAACCCAAACTTTAACAAATTTATCTTGTCCGTTAAATTGTTGCACATCGCGTGGGCGGGGACGTCCCCAATGCTCTTTAAAAGTTCCGTTTACCAAAATCCCGGGACCTGTTATCATTACAAAAAGCATGAAAAATGCAGGTTTTCGCCATTTTATTAATGACTCTTTCCAATACGACATTGATAATACTACTAACGATACAATTACCAATAAATATCCAAAATAGATACCATATTTGTAAATAAAATCCCAAAACGGTATTTTTAATGAATACCATCCGTTTGCTTGATTATAAAACGGTTTTAAAAGTATAATATCCAAATTGGGAATTATAAAAAAAGGTAAAGTCAAAATTCCGAATACAATAATAAAAATAAGTATGTCTTTTTTTAACGAACTCATATGTTTGTGTATTTTTAAAAATGTAATTATTTTGTTTGCAAATATACTATTAAAATTATACTATTTTTTTGCTTGCATCGTTAAAAAAATATTACTTTAACAAAACAAAAAACAATATTTTCCGGTTGTGATAATTGATACAGCTTCAAATCTAAAAACAGCTTTTCTAATAATCTTACTTTTAGCAAGTAATTTTTATTGTTTAGGTCAAGTTGAAAAACTTAGCACCGAAATTATAATAACTACCGATTCTCAAGATGCAAAAACTATTATAGATAATATTCAAAAAAACAGTAATATAAAATTTTCGTATTCCGATAATATTTTGGATGGAATGAAGATATCTGTGCACGTAAATCAAAAAATTGTATTGAAAAAATTTTTGGATAATTATTTGATGTCTGCAGGTATCGGATATATTGTTTTGGGCGACCAAATAGTATTATTTCTTATAAATAAACATCTTGATTGTATTATAATTTCGGGTTATATTAAAGATGCGGTTTCATCGGAAGATGTTATCGGGGCTACTATATTTAACAACGATTTATTAACGGGAGCCGTTACAAACAGTTATGGTTTTTTTTCGTTAAAAATACCGAAAGGTAATTACAATCTTACTTTTGGGTGTATGGGATATTATGACACTACTATTTATATTAACGCTTCGCTAAGCAGAACAATTAATATAAACTTGAAACCAAAATTATACAGAGTTTCTCAAATAAATATTTTATCAAAACGAAATGCGATATTTTTAGAGTCTTCGCTTATGAATACGATAAAAGTTGATATTAAAAGTTTGCAAGAATTACCCGAACTGTTTGGTGAGAACGATGCAATCAGAAATTTATCAATATTGCCCGGTATTCAAGCAAATGAACTATCAACAAGCAATTTAAATGTAAGAGGCGGAGGCAGCGACCAAACGGTTTTTTTAATGGATGAGGCAACATTATACAATGCATCTCATTTCGGAGGATTCTTTTCCATTGTAAATCCCGATGTTGTTAATAATGTTGATGTTTACAAAAGTGATATTCCCGTAAAAGAAGGAGGTGCATTATCGTCGCTGATTAATGTAAACTTAAGAGAAGGGGATAATCAAAAAATGAAAATAAAAGGCGGAATAGGAATTATTTCGGCACGTATTTCGATAGAAGGACCTGTAATAAAAAACAAATCTTCAATACTGTTTGCTTTTAGACGGTCGTATATTGATAATTTAATGCGTATTTTAATGACCGATCCCGATTTGAAAAATATTATTTTTTACTTTTACGATACCAACTTTAAGTGGAATTACAGACTTAACGGTAAAAACAGATTTTTTGTTTCCGGTTATGCCGGTTCCGATTCATTTACTCAATATTTAAAAATGCAGAGAATGAATTATCTTGCTACCGCTCGGTGGAATCACTTGTTTAATTCTTATTTTTTTTCGAATACAACATTTACAGTTAGTAATAATATTATGAAACAAGGAACTCAGGAAGGGAAAGATTTGTTGTATTGGCAATCGAAAATTTTTGATTACAGATTGAAATCTGATTTTACATATTATTATTCTTCAAATGTAAATTTTGATTTTGGCTATTCAGGTGTTATTTATAATATTTATCCGTTTTCGTTATTAACACAAACCGAAAATTCATTAATTACTCGTTACGAATCGTCGTTTGATAGATTAATGCTTAACAGTATATATTATAAACAATCTGTTTTAATAAAAAAGAAATTGGGTATTGATGCAGGATTTAGATTAACTTATATGGTTACAAATCCGTTTTCCGATTCTGTGTCAATATTAGAAGATTTATATTGGGAACCTCAAATTAGAGTAAGTTATGCTTTAATGTCGGATAAAACAGTAAAGCTGAGTTACAGTCGACAAAAACAACCTTTGCATCAATTACCGGTCAGCTCTATGGGAATATCTATTAACCGATGGATGCCGGCAAATAGAGATTATCTGCCGCAAATAAGTAATAATTTTACTGCCGGTTATTACGATGAAAATTTCTTTGGCACTAAAATATCAACTGAAGTTTATTTTAGAAAAATGAATAATCTAATAGAAACTCTTCAAGATATCAGGATTTTATATACCGACAAGCCCGATTTTTATTTGCACAAGTCAAGTGGTTATGTTTACGGAGCCGAATTATCAGTATCATATAATATCAAAAATTTTAAAAGTAGTATATCTTATTCATACAGTAATCCTATAATAAAAACCGAAGGTTTAAATAACGACAATTATTATCCGGCATCACACACGCGCAGACATATGTTAAATTTATCGGGAATTTACTATTTTAACAAACGAATTAAGGCTTCGGCAACATGGGTATTTGCAACAGGGTTGCCATATACGGCACCGACAGGAAAATATGTATTAAACGGGAAAACATATTTGCAATTTGATAATAACAAAGTAAATACAAAATTTTTACCACCGTATCACAGATTAGACTTAAGTCTTGATATAGAATCGAAAAAAAATGAAACCAGAAGATGGAAAAGCTTTTGGAATTTTTCAATTTATAATGTTTATTTCAGAAAGAATCCGCTTGGAGTTTATTACTTTATCCCCGAAAACAAATCGGGTGAGATAATACAAAAATTCAATCCGGGTTTTTATTATTTATATCAAATTGTCCCATCAATTTCATACAGATTCGAATTTTAATTATGCGAAATATTTATATCATAGTATTATTTATTTTCCTTACGGGATGCTACCAAGTATCACACGACGATTTGTTTGAAGAATATTCTTCGCAACTGGTTATTGATGCTTTAATAAATAATATTGATACTGTATTTTATGTTTATGTTTCTTATTCTGCAAATCCCACAGATACAGTTGATTCTTATCCTGTTGACAATGCTTTAGTTATTATAAACGATGATTCGGATAATTTTGAAATATTAGAATGGGTAGGTAAAGGAAAATATATTTCTTCGAAAATAAAGGGAATACCTAAAAACAAATATTCGCTTAAAATATCTTATAAAGGGAATCTTTATATTGCTGAAGAAACCATGATAGAACCACATAAAATATTTAACACCAAAACAACTTATAAAAATAAATTTGTTCAACACCCCGGATATTATGTAAAGTTGTTTTTTGAGAAAAGAGATAAGAATAAGCATTATTATAAACTGAATGTTACAAAAAACGGTAAAACTTATGACAGTTACAGTGATTTAATAATTTTTGATGATGCTTATGCAAAAGACACCGTAGATTTTTTGGTTCCTTACGCTTTTAGCGAAGGCGACACCGTTACTATTGATTTAAATACAATAACAGAACAAACTTATACTTATTATTATGCACTATTAAAACAAACAACAAATTCATTCAGCAATATACAATCGCCGTTAAAAAATCCCCCTACAAATATTACTCTTAATCCTTT
>CAYRJP010000025.1:4909-10427 GCA_964424425.1 uncultured Bacteroidales bacterium
AATTAATAAAATTTCACAATACTCTTTTTAATAAATCACATAATTATTTTTTAATAAATGATTTTGAATATATGTTATTCTCACCTGATACTGTAATAAAATATACCCCCGAATTTAGTGACAATATATTTATAGAGTAATTTGGATAAATAAAATCAGAACCTGCAATAGTTATAACCTTAATTCCCAAATTATTATAAACAGATACATTGTTTATTTTTATATTATTATCTGTTGTAATATTTATAATATCAATTGCCGGATTAGGAAAAATATTCAAATTATTATTGCTTGCACATTCTTCATTTATAGAAGTAAAACGTCCTATCTCTAAAGCAATCAAATGCGATAGTTTTATTCCCCAAGAATTATCAGAGTCGGAATATGGTCGCCATTCATTGTCGCGATTAAGTTCCCATGCTGTATTAATATCAGCTTCTTCAACAGTCATTAAAGCAACAGTATCGCCTTCTACTTGAGGCAAAACTATCGATAAATAAATTGAAGAATTAATTTCAACCGGCGGTTCAAATTTATAGTAAACATAATCTTTGTCGGCTTTATCTTTAATCTCTTCAAGTGAAGCAAAAGAAGAACCCAATACCGTTGATGACGGTATTCCCATATTATCTTTAATAACCTGAAGTTCAATCTGCTGTTCGTTGTTGCCTGTTGCATAGCCAAAAGCAATGTAAGCACCTGTTACGGCATTTCTGTTTCCAAACTCTATTTTATTAAAGAATTCGGCTTTAGCTTTATCCTGATACGCATTATTACCGGCAAGATATCCGCCATCATTGGCTGTATAAAGAGCTAATTTTTGTCCTTCGATCCAGTGTGTTACATTTATTAAATCGGCAACTTCATTTTCTTGACTTTCAGTGTCTAATCCGTCAATAAATTCAGCTCCTGTATTATTAGGGTCGAGCCAATGTTTTAATTGTAAGGTGTCTGCCGAATATTTATCGTAACATACTGCAAACATTTGAAAATAATCGCAACTATCGGTTTCGCATGATGCTTCGCCTCCTGTTAATGTCCCTACAATTCGTTTATCTTGATTAAACAACGGACTGCCCGATGAACCTCCTTCGGTAGTTCCTTTGTCCCAATAATTAACACGCCAGAAACTTTGCGGGTCGTATCCCCAGCCAAGATATGTTGACACATCAGGCGAATCGTAATCTTGCGATATCTTTTTTACATCACCCCATGGATGATGAATACAAGTTCCATTTGCAGGCTTATCTGTTCGACTGTCCCAACCGGCAAAATAAGGCTTATAGCCATCAGGCACATCATTTGAAAGTTTTAATAAAGTAAAATCTAAAAATCCTTGATTTCTGTTTTTTGTAGCAACAAGTTCTGCACCCGAAATACTTTGCTCTACCGAACCGTCGGGTCCATTACACGTTGGCGATTCGTAGTTAAAAACAAATACAGTATGTTGTGCTGCATTATTGTTATCTATACAATGATTTGCCGATAATACATACGGTGTTTTATCGTTGCCGGTATTATTAACCAATACTCCGGAGCATAAAAGATTATTATTAATTATTAATCGGCAAACGGCTCTTTTTTGTTTTTTCCAATCGGCACCTTCAGGGCAATTTATATCAATATTACAATCGCCCGAAGCCCCATATTGTCCATCTTTATGAGCAAAAATATTTAAAAAATCATGTCCTACATCGCCAATTGTAAGTTCACCGCTAAAATCAACATCTTCAGGTTCATAATACTCTACAATAATTTCATCGCCTTGAATAGGTGCTATTGACAATAAACCATATGGTTTGTTATTTTTACCGGTAAATGCTCCCAGCTTATGCATTCTGCCGGGGGTATAAATAAATACTTGTGCTCCGTCGGGAATTAAAAAACGACTGAAAGTAAAATTTAAGCTATAAGCACCTGCCGACTTTATTTTAATTCGCCATAAATTATCACCATTGGGTAATTTTGTATGCGTACCGGCATTTTTAATATCTTTATTAAATTCAATAATTTTTGCAAAAACAAAAGAGCCGTGCTTATCGGTATTAATACTTTTAGTAGGTGTTTGAATATCGGGTAATAAATAATACGAAATATTATTATCGGGTATCGATTCTTTCCATGAAACAGGAATACCACCTTCGCTAATTTGAGCAAATATAAAATTGCTGTAAAATATTGTTAAAATAATTAATATATATTTTGTCATTATAGTAGAAGTTTAATAAAAAACATTCGATAAAATTAATTAAAAAAATAAAACGTTTTGAAAATAAGATAAAAAAACGCAATATATAAAAGTTGTATGGTAATTATTTATATGTTTATTCAGGTTTGTTGTATTGTTAAATTTGAACCTTATAAAGTTTTGATACCGCCTATAAATTATTAAATTTGTTAGTAAGAATAATTTAAACTCCGAAATGCAACAATTTAATTTAAAAATAATAATAATTATATCTTTGATATTTAATTTGTTTTTAAATATTCAAGTTAAAAGCAGTGAAATTACCATTGATGTTAAAAATTCGGAGTTACCTTATTTTAGTTATGATAAAAACCATAAACCACAAGGATTGGTTTATGATATACTTACTAATATTATTCCCGATACAATTAATTTAAAATTTAAAGAAAGAAATATAAAACTCAACAACAGAGTTATTTATGGATATATTACAAAAGAAAATACACCTTCAGATTATACTTTTATTGATTACAATGTTCCGTTAAAATATTATATTTTCACTCGTAAAGAGACTAATATAAAATCTATTAGTGACTTGTTAAACAAAAAGATAATAGTATTAAAAGATGATATCTCATACAAATATTTATACAGATATAAAGCATCGCATATTTTAAAAGTAAAAACAAGCAGTGAAGCTCTTAAAATGTTGGCTTCGGGAATAGATGAATGTGCAATTTTACCTTTTCAAACAGGAATGTATATAATAGATAAATTTAATTATAATAATATAACTTATGTTGTTACTCCATTGTTATCGTTTAATATTGGAGTTGCAGTTCCTGATACCGATAAAAATTTAATCAATATTTTAACAAAAGGAATTGACAATAGTATTTTGGATAATACTCTCAGTTTAATAAAACAAAAATGGATTATTTATACTGCAAAATCATCATCTCACCCCAATAAAATTACAATATTATTGAGTATTGTTTTATTAATAACATTGATAATAGCAACAATACAGTTTGGTGTAATTAAATTACTGAAAAAAGAGATAGAAGCATCAACAAAAGATTATATTAAGGAAATAAAGAAAACAGACTTTTCACCATTAGTGATAGACTTAAACAGTGATTTAATAAAACAAATTATAGAATTATCACAGGGATGGTTATACATAAATGATAAAAACGGTAAAATAATTAACATGAGCAATTCTATGAAAGCTGATATTTTTGATAATGGGATTTTACCGAAAAATACAAGTATTGCAGAGATATTAAAAAACAACGATGATGTAATAAAACAACTTGATTGTTACGATAAAAAGCTATTGAATACCGAAACAAAACTTATAGTCGATAAACTAAATTTTACCGTAAATAAAGAGCAGCATAGTAAATGGTTGATGAAATATCCTTTAAAAATAAAGGATAAGTCAGGAGCATATTTTATTAATTTATTAACTAAACCGCTCATAGAGGGCAATGTATCGTTATTATCGGCAATATCAGACAACTTAGTTTTTAATTCGGTAATAAATGCATTGCCGGATTTAATATTTATTAAAAATATAAAAGGACAGTATCTTGGAGGCAATCGTGTATTTTTTAGTTTTTACGGAAAAAGTGAAGATGAAATATTAGGAAAAACCGATACAGAACTTTTAGGAGAAGAAAAAGCAAAAATATATATACATTCAGATGATATTGTTTTTAAAACAGGAACAAAATGGGAAATAATAGAATGGAAAAAATCACCATCGGGACAAGAATTTAAGTTTGAAAAAACAAAAATTCCGTTAAAAGACAAAAAAAATCGGATATTCGGATTAATAGGAATATCACACGACATAACACAACGTCATAAATATGAACAAGAACTTGCTCTAGCTAAAGAACATGCTGCAGAATCCGATAGAATAAAATCATCATTTTTAACAAACATGAGCCATGAAATCAGAACACCTATGAATGTTATAATAGGATTTAGTGATTTACTTGCCGATTCTGATTTAACAATGAGTCAACGTGAAGAGTTGATAGATATGATTCAGGCAAACGGTCATATTTTAATAGATTTAATTGATGATATAATTGATTTCTCAAGATTAGAAACCGGACAATTACAACTTAAATATTCAAATTTTAATATAAATACTATTATCCATGATGCTTATGATTATGGCATCTCCAAAAAAAATCAACTCAATAAAGAACACCTTAATATTTCATTTACAATAGGTTCGGTTGAAGATGAATTTATTATAAATTCTGATCCCTTTAGATTAAAACAAATATTAAAAAACTTATTTAACAACTCAATTCGTTTTTCAACATCAGAAAATTTATTTGTAGGATATATTATTTTAGATGATAAATTGTTGATTTATATAAAAAATGATACTAATATTGTTGATGAAAATATTTTTAATAAATTACATTCCGAAAAAGTAAAAAAAGAATACAGTATCTCGGAAATAGAGGAATCATCAGGTATATCTTTAATTATAGCTAATAATGTTATTGAAATGCTTGGCGGAAATTTATATTTGGAAGAAAATATCGCAGGTAAACCTGATTTTTATTTTACAATACCTCTTAATAAAGTTGAATCTAAATCGAAAAAAACAATTAATACAAAAATTATGAATATACCCGATTGGTCAGGTAAAGTGATTTTAGTTGCCGAAGATGAAGAGATAAATTATATGTTGCTTGAAAATATTTTAGCTAAAACAAATGTTGAATTATATAGAGCAGAAAACGGACAAAAAGCAATTAATCTTTTTATCGAAAATCAATCAAAAATAGATTTGATACTGATGGATATACGAATGCCCGAGGTAAACGGTGCCGAAGCTGCAAGGCAGATTCTTGATATTGCTCCCGATACTGTTATTATTGCTCAAACAGCTTATGTTATGCCTGAAGATAAAGACCAATATGTTAGTGCCGGAATAAAAGCAGTAATAGCAAAACCTATTGACCCTAGTGAACTGTATTACACTTGTAATTTATTTTTTCAAAATAAATAACTGCTATTTACTTGCAAATCTGTAAATCAAAGTTACAAATTATAGAAATCAACAAAAATCTTAATTGCTTGACAAATAGCTATTTAAAGCATGCAACTATAGGTTTATTGTAAGATTGTTGTTTTTTAAACAACGCTTTATTGGAAATAACCGATTTTACTTGCATTTTTGTATTTAATTTAAATTTTAATTAACTTGTTTAAAGTTTTGAATATTAGATTAATTAACACATAAATCAATATAGCAAAAACAATACACATGAATAAGTATTTAATATTAATTATACT